>JBDTNI010000024.1:0-11134 GCA_039933815.1 Betaproteobacteria bacterium | reverse complement strand
GCCGGCAAGCCACTGGCGGAACCCATCGCGCAGCACGGGCCGTTCGTCATGAACACGCACGACGAGCTCGTGCAGGCGGTGCGCGACTATCAGTCGGGACGGTTCGCGGCGGCTTGATGCGAGCCCACGCTACGTGACGTCGACAGACTTGGAAGGGTGAGGACCCAGCGCACGATCTTGCCGCCCTTGAACTTGACCGTATAGCTCGTCGTGCGGTGGTCTATGCCTTGGGCGCGAAATGCGTCGCTGGAAAGCTTCGCAGCGGATCTGTCGCCTTTGCTGCGCAGCCGTCGCAAACAATGCAACGAGGGCAGCGGCAGGCGAGCCCAATGCTGAGCCAACGGATGGGAGGAAGAACCCATGCGCCGGAGCCTTGGATTGGGCGGAGCGGGTGTACCCGTCGATGTACCCATGGGACGCAGCCATGCGACTTCGGCTACAGAGGGAAAAAGACGGGTGGTGGAGACGAAGGGGATCGAACCCTCGACCTTCGCATTGCGAACGCGACGCTCTCCCAGCTGAGCTACGTCCCCGAGCCGCGCATTATATCGCTACCACCCCCGGGGCGAAACCGACGGGCCTCGCCGCCGATCGCCGCGAGGCTGCCCCGAGCCCGCCCCGAGCCCGCCACGTCGCGCCGCTGCTAAACTCGTCGCGTTCACGAAAGGCAGCCATGGCCAAGCAGGTTATTCATTCCGCCGACGCGCCGAAGGCGATCGGCCCTTATTCGCAGGCGATCCTCGCCGGCAACACGCTGTACATGTCGGGGCAGATTCCGCTCGATCCGGCGACGGGCGAGCTCGTCGCCGGCATCGATGCCCAGGCGCATCGCGTGTTCGCGAACCTTCGCGCCGTGGCCGCCGCTGCGGGTGCGACGCTGAACGACATCGTCAAGCTGTCGATCCTGCTCGTGGACCTCGGCGACTTCGCCAAGGTCAACGAGATCATGGCGACGTATTTCGACGAGCCGTATCCGGCCCGGGCGACGTACCAGGTCGCAGCACTCCCCCGCGGGGCGCGCATCGAGGTCGAAGCCACGGCTGTCAAGGCGTAGGCGGCGCCTCGCAGTATGCCGCGCCACGCGGCCCCGGCGTCGGCCCGGTCCCTGAAACCCGGCAAGGCGCGCGACGCGACGAAGGCGGTCCGGGCCGGCCCCGGCGAGGCGCTGGCCGAGAAGCTCGTGCGCCTCGGCGTCGTGCGCGACGAAGACCTCGTGCTGCACCTGCCGCTGCGCTACGAGGACCACACGCAGATCGTGCCGCTCGCGAATGTCCGCTCGGGTCCGACGGTGCAGACCGAAGGCGTCGTGGCGAGTGCCGAGATCCAGTACCGTCCGCGACGCCAGTTCGTCTGCCTGATCCGCGAGCCCGACCGCGGCGACGCGTCGCTCGTGCTGCGCTTTTTTTCGTTCTATCCGAGCCACCAGAAGGCGCTGGTGATCGGCGCGAAGGTCCGCGTGTTCGGCGACGTGCGCGACGGCTACTACGGTCCCGAGATCGTCCATCCGCAGTTTCACGTGGTGGCCGACGGCGCGCCGCTGCCCGATCGCCTGACACCGGTGTATCCGACGACGGCGGGCCTGTCGCAGGATGCGCTGCGCAAGGTCATCGAGCGTGCACTGTCCGCCGATGCGGCGCGCGTCGCCGACCGGCTGCCCGAGGACTTCGTGCGCCGCCGTCGCTTCTGGAAATTCGGCGACGCCGTGCGTTTCCTGCACGCCCCGCCGCCGCGGTTGTCGCCACTGACACAGCAGGCGCTCGATGCGCGCACGCACCCGGCGTGGACGCGGCTCAAGTTCGACGAGCTGCTGGCTCAGCAGCTGTCGCTGAAGGCGCACCGGAAGGCGCGCTCGGCGCGACGCGCGCCGGTCCTCACCGGAACGGGCGTGCTGACGCGCGCCTTGCTCGACGTGGCCGGCTTCAAGCTGACGCGCGCGCAGGAGCGCGTGGCGCGCGAGATCAGCCACGACTTGAAGCGCGCGATGCCGATGCAGCGCCTGCTGCAGGGCGACGTGGGCTCGGGCAAGACGATCGTCGCGGCCCTGGCGGCGCTGCAGGCGATCGAAAGCGGCCGGCAGGTCGCGTTCATGGCGCCGACGGAACTCCTCGCCGAGCAGCACTATCGCAAGCTGCAGGCGTGGCTCGACGGCATCGGCGTCGAGGTCGCGTGGCTGTCCGGATCGCTGCCGGCGAAGGCGCGTCGCAGTGCCCGGGAGGCGCTGGCGAGCGGCCGCGCGAAGTTCGCTGTGGGCACGCATGCGCTGTTCCAGGAAGGCGTGGAAATGCCGCAGCTCGGACTCGCGATCATCGACGAGCAGCACCGTTTCGGCGTTGCGCAGCGCCTCGCCCTCCGGGACAAGGGGCTCGTCGAGGCGCATCAGCTGATGATGAGCGCTACCCCCATCCCGCGGACGCTGGCGATGACGTTCTACGCCGATCTCGACGTCTCGGTGCTGGACGAGATGCCGCCCGGCCGCAAGCCGGTCGCTACGCGTCTCGTCAGCCAGAAACGACGCGCGGAGATCGTCGACTGGATCGGCAGGGCGTGTCGCGAAGGACGCCAGGTGTACTGGGTGTGCCCGCTGATCGAGGAGTCGGAGAAGCTGGAGCTGCAGACGGCGGTCGCGTTGCACGGCGAATTGACGCGCGCGTTCGAGACGACGGCCTCGGTGCGCGTGGGGCTGCTGCACGGACGGATGAAGCCCGACGAAAAGGCGCGGACCATGGCCGAGTTCGTGCGCGGGGAGTTGCACGTGCTCGTCGCGACGACGGTGATCGAGGTCGGCGTCGACGTCCCCAACGCGTCGATCATGGTGATCGAGCATGCGGAGCGTTTCGGTCTCGCGCAGCTGCACCAGCTGCGCGGCCGCGTCGGTCGCGGCGCGGCCGAGAGCACGTGCGTGCTGCTGTTCGAGGAGCCGCTCACCGCCACCGCGAAGCAGCGCCTGAAGGTCATCTTCGAGACGACGGACGGCTTCGAGATCGCGCGGCAGGACCTCCTGATCCGCGGGCCGGGGGAATTCCTCGGCGCGCGCCAGTCGGGCGTGCCGATGCTGCGCTTCGCCGATCTCGAGCGCGACGCCGCGCTGATCGAGCAGGCGCGCGACGCCGCCGACGAGCTCGTCGCGAGCGGCGCCGCCGCCGCCGATGCGCACCTGGAGCGCTGGCTCGGCGGCCGCCAGGCGTTCATCAAGGCGTGACCGGCGCGACGACCGCCGCGGGCGGACGGCGGACCCCGCTCCGCAGTCGACTGCTCGATGCCTGCGCGGCTGCGGTAAAATCGCCCGCGCGTCGTGCCGGCCCGACGGTCGGGACGCGCGCCGAATGACCGCCTATGTCGCTCTACACGATCGGACTCAACCACACGACCGCGCCGCTCGACGTGCGCGAGCGGGTGACGTTCGGCCCCGACGCGCTGTCGGACGCGCTGCGCGAGCTCGCACAGCGCCGGATGGTCGGCGAAGCGGCGATTCTGTCCACGTGCAACCGGACCGAGGTGTACTTCCACGGCGGTGAACCCGAGCCCGTCGCACGCTGGCTGGAGACCACGCGCAAGCTGGCGCCTGCGGCGCTCGATCCGTACGTCTACACGCTGCAGGGCGACCGGGCAGTGACGCATGCGTTCCGCGTGGCAAGCGGGCTCGATTCGATGGTGCTCGGCGAACCGCAGATACTCGGGCAGATGAAACAGGCCGTGCGCGCAGCCGATGCGGCGGGCTCGCTCGGTCTGGTGCTGAATCGGCTCTTTCAGCGCACGTTCGCGGTCGCGAAGGACGTGCGATCGCATACTGACATCGGCAGCGCGTCGATTTCGATGGCGGCCGCCGCCGTCAGGCTCGCCGAGCGCATCTTTCCGTCGTTGTCGGAACAGCGGCTGCTGCTCGTCGGGGCGGGGGAGATGATCGAACTCGCCGCCACGCACTTCGCGAGCCGCAGGCCGAAGTCGATCACCGTTTCCAACCGCACGCTCGAGCGGGGCAGTCAGCTCGCAGACCGCTTCGGCGCCGATGCAATCACGCTCGCCGAGATGAACGAGCGGCTCGCGAACTTCGACGTGATCGTCACGTGCACGGCAAGCACGCTGCCGATCATCGGCAAGGGCACGCTCGAGCGCGTCGTACGCCAGCGCCGTCACGCGCCGATGCTGATCGTCGATCTCGGCGTGCCGCGCGACGTCGAGCCCGAGGTGTCGACGCTCGACGACGTGTTCCTCTACAGCGTCGACGACCTGTCGGCGATCGTCAAGGACAACCTCCAGATCCGCCGCGAAGCCGTCGTGCAGGCCGAGCAGATGATCGCCGGCCAGACCGCGCATTTCCTGCACTGGCTGCAGGGACGCAGCGTCGTGCCGACGATCGCCGCGCTCGCGGCGCACCGCGACGCGCTGCGCAGCGCCGAGCTCGAGCGCGCACGTCGACTGCTGGCCGGGGGCGTCGCGCCGGCCGAGGCGCTCGAGTCGCTTGCTCGCGGGCTGACGAACAAGCTGCTGCATCCTCCGCTGGCGGCGTTGAACGCGGCGGGCGATGCCGAACGCGCCCAGTTGACCGCGTTGTTCGCGCGCGTCTACGGCCTGTCCGACCGCGCAGCCGGCGGTACCGACCCCGACGTTTAGCGTACTCGGCGCTGACGTCGCGCCGGGGAACGCCCGTCGTGCGTCGGCCGGGCCGCCCATTCCTCCACGGATGAAGCTCTCGCTCCGAACTAAACTCGACCAGTTGAGCGCGCGCCGCGCCGAGCTCGACGCGTTGCTCGCGTCCGAGGAGTCCGTACGCGACATGGACCGCTATCGGCTGCTGACGCGCGAGCGCGCGGAAATCGACCCGGTCGTCGAGCGTTTCGGGGAGTTTGCCAAGTCGGAAGCGGATCTCGCGACCGCGGTCGAGCTCGCGCACGATCCGGCGATGCGCGACTACGCCGACGACGAGCGTCGCGCCGCCGAGCAGCGGATCGCCGCGTTGACCGCCGAGTTGCAGGCGATGCTGCTGCCGAAGGATCCGAGCGACGAGCGCAACGTCTTCATCGAAGTCCGCGCCGGCACCGGCGGCGAGGAGTCGGCGCTGTTCGCGGCGACGCTCTTCCGGATGTACGCGCGCTACGCCGAGCGCCATCGGCTCGGCGTCGAGATCGTGTCGGAATCGGCGTCGGATCTCGGCGGCTACCGCGAGATCATCGCGCGTATCGTCGGGGCGGGCGCCTACGCACGGCTGAAGTTCGAGTCCGGCGGCCATCGCGTGCAGCGCGTGCCGGAAACCGAGGCGCAGGGACGCATCCACACGTCGGCGTGCACGGTCGCCGTGCTGCCCGAGGCCGATCCCGTGGCCGACATCACGATCAATCCGGCGGACCTGCGCATCGACACGTTCCGCGCGTCGGGCGCCGGCGGCCAGCATGTCAACAAGACCGATTCCGCCGTGCGGATCACGCACGTGCCCTCCGGCATCGTCGTCGAGTGCCAGGACGACCGGTCGCAGCACCGCAACCGCGCGCAGGCGATGGCGGTGCTGGCGTCGCGCCTCGTCGACAAGGAGCGGCGCGAGCGCCAGCAGAAGGAGGCGGCGCAGCGCAAGAGCCTGATCGGCTCCGGCGATCGCAGCGAGCGCATCAGGACGTACAACTTTCCGCAGGGGCGCGTCACCGATCACCGGATCAACCTCACGCTCTACAAGATCGACGCGATCGTGCAGGGCGACCTCGACGAACTCATCGGCGCGCTCGCGCAGGAGTTTCAGGCCGAGCAACTCGCAGCGCTCGGCGGCGACGCGTGACGCGAGCGCGCCGCGCGCCCTGCGACGATCCCGAGCCGTGGCTGCTGACGCTGCGGCTCGCGCTGCACGAGATCACGCGGCATCACGTCAACGAGCTGCACGAGCTCGATTCCGATCCTCGCGTCATGCGCTACATCGGCGACGGCCGCCCGTCCACCCGCCAGCAGATCGACGCCGCGATGCGGCGGGTCCCGCGCGTCTATTCGCTGTATCCCGGTCTCGGGACGTGGCGAGCGACGCGTCGCGACAACGGCGACTTCATCGGCTGGTTCGCGCTGAAGTACATCCCCGGGACCGCGGAGGTCGAGGTCGGCTACCGGCTGCGCTACGGCGCGTGGGGGCGCGGATTCGCGACCGAGGGCGCGCGCGAGCTCGTCCGCTACGGGTTCGACGACCTCGGCCTGCACAGGATCGTCGGCGTGACGCATCCGGCCAATGCGGCGTCGCAGCGGGTGCTGACAAAAATCGGTCTTGGCGACGTGGGCGCGGGCCGGTACTACGGACGGTCGGTTCGCGTCTTCGAAAGCGTGCGCGATCCGGCGTGGAAACCGGTGTGGCGCTGACCGTCGCAAGCGCACTTTCGAGCCGCGATGGCTGAACGCACGACCGTGCGGCGCGCGCTCGCGATGGCGGGGCTCGCGCCGATCGACGCTCAGGTACTGCTCGCGCATGTGCTGGCTCGCGATCGCGCGTGGCTCGTCGCGCACGCGACCGACTCGCTCGATGGCGCCGACGTCGCGGCATTCGAGCGCCTGGCGCGTTTGCGTCGCGACGGCGAGCCGGTTGCGTACCTGACCGGGCGCCGTGAATTCTGGGGACTCGATCTCGCCGTCGACCGCAGCGTGCTGATCCCGCGGCCGGAGACCGAGACGCTCGTCGAATGCGCGCTGCGCAAGCTCCCGTCGGAGAGCGCGGTGCGCGTGCTCGACCTCGGGACAGGCACCGGCGCCATTGCGTGTGCGATCGCACGCGAGCGACCCCGTGCGACCGTCGTGGCCAGCGACCGGTCCCGCACGGCTCTCGAAGTCGCGCGCCGCAACGCACGCGACCTCCGCCTCGACGGCGTGCAATTCGTCGAGGGCGACTGGCTCGACGCCGTTGAAAATGCCGCGGCGTTCGACGTCATCGCCAGCAACCCGCCCTACGTCGCGGCGAATGACCCGCACCTCGCCGAGGGCGACGTCAGCCGTGAACCCGTCGCGGCGCTGGTCGCCGGTAGCGATGGCCTTGCCGCGCTACGACGAATCATCGCGGCAGCAGGCGCACACCTGTCGCCCGGCGGATGGCTCGTCGTCGAGCACGGCCACGATCAGGCCGCCGCGGTTCGGGGGTTTCTTGCCGGCGCCGGCTTTGCCGAGCTCGAATCCCACCGCGATCTCGCGGGCATTCCGCGCGTGGCAGCGGGACGCTGGCCGTGATCGGCGCGGGCTGTCGTTGCGTGCCGCCGTCCGTCGCCGGCAGTGGCGCTCGATCGCCTGGCCGTCGGAGCGATCGGCCGAGTCGCTAAAATGCCGCTCTCGCCCTCACCCGCCACGAGCGGGCAACGGCTTCATCGACGGAGGACCGCTTCGTGCCAATTCGCCTGCTGCTGCTGATCGCCGCATTCGCCGTTACGCCGACCGCGCTTGCGCAAGGCAAACCGAAAATCGAGAAGGCCGCCGACCTGCCGCGCTTCTCGTACAAGATCGACGGCAGCGTCGAGGACGTCATCCGCGATGATGTCCGGTTCAATCGCTTTGCTGCCGACGTGCGGCGCGACGCAGAGTCCGTGCTTGCCGGCTATCAGATCGACGATCGCGCGACGCTTCGCCAGCTCGAGAGCGAGCTGATGCTGCTCGACTTTCTGGACGGTCGCTTCGACGCCGCGGAAGCGCGCGCGGCGCGCGTCAAGGCGCTGCAGGAAAAGCCCGCCGACAAGCTGATGTCCGGCCTGCAGCTGCGCGCGTTCGTCGCCGCGCAGAGAAAGTTCGGCGACCGGACGTCGGACGCGTACCGCGCCGAAGTCGGCCGCCTGATCGACGCCGAGCTCGCGCAGATGCCGTACGAGGTCGTGCAGAACGAGGTGAAGGAAGCCAAGGCGGGCGCCGAGATCGCGAGCGAGGCGCTGACGCTGGGTTATGCGCGAACGGTGATCCAGCCGACGGTCGACAAGGCGGGCGCTTTGTCGTCCGACCTCGCGCCGGTGGTCGTGAACGCGAAATACCGGCTGACGGCGTCGCTGCCGCTCAAGTCCACGCTGGTCACGACGTACTCGCGCTACCTCGCCGCGCACAAGGTGGACAAGCCCGACATCTGGGCGGCGCGCAACGTCGTGCTGCCGCCGGGGAAGGGCTATGCGCCCGTCAACGTCGCCGTGTGGGACAGCGGCGTCGACGCGGCGCTGTTTCCCGGCAGCGTGGTGGAGGCGGGCGGCAAGCCGGCCGTGATCGCGTTCGATCGCTTCTCCAGGCCGGCCACCGGCACGCTGCAGCCGATACCGGCCGAGCTGCAGAGCCGTATCCCGCAGCAGAAGCTGCGCCTGAAAGGCTTCTCCGACCTGCAGTCGAACATCGACAGCCCGGAGTCCAGCGAGATCAAGCAGTACCTGTCGACACTCAAGCCCGACGAATACAAGAGCACGTTCGAAGAGCTCGGGCTCGCCGGCAACTGGATGCACGGTACGCACGTCGCGGGGATCACGCTGGCGGGCAACCCGTACGCGCGGCTCGTGACCGGCCGCATCGAGTTCGATTGGCACATGCTGCCGGACCCGTGCCCGACGCGCGAGCTGGCGCTGCGCGACGCGCGCAATGCGCAGGCCTACGTCGATTTCTTCAAGCGGTACCACGTGCGCGTCGTCAACATGAGCTGGGGCGGCAGCGTCAAGGGCACCGAGGAGCAACTCGAGCTCTGCAACATCGGCAACACCCCCGATGACCGCAAGAAGCTCGCTCGCGAATATTTCGAGATCCAGAAGAAGGCGCTGACGAGGGCGTTCGCCAGCGCGCCCGGGATCCTGTTCGTCACCGCGGCCGGCAACAACAACGAGGACGCGTCGTTCACCGAAGACATTCCCGCGGGGATCGTGCTGCCCAACCTGATGACCGTCGGCGCCGTCGACAAGGCCGGCGACGAGGCTTCGTTCACCAGCTACGGCCCGACCGTGGTCGTGCACGCGAACGGCTATCAGGTCGAGAGCGTGATTCCCGGCGGCGAGAAGCTGGCCGAGTCGGGTACATCGATGGCATCGCCGCAGGTGGCGAACCTGGCCGCGAAGATGCTCGCCGTCAATCCCAAGCTCACGCCGCCGCAGCTGATCCAGCTGATCCGCGATACTGCGGACAAGACAGCGGACGGGCGCCGGACGCTCGTCAATCCGAAGAAGGCGTTCAGCGCGGCGGGAGGCAAGGCGGCGGCGTGATGCCTGCCTTGCTTGCCCAAGGAACCAGCGACGACATGATCGACGGATAGAGCGCGACGCCGCGTTCGCTCTGTTCGCGGTGCAGCGCGAGCGCGCGTTCGCCCGGCAGGCGAACCGCGGCGTTGCCGGGGCGTGGCGTCGCGTTGTGACAGGCGTCGACGAGCCAGTCCATTTGCCGGTTGAACGCGTCGGTGCCGCCGAACGCCTTCGGGTCGAGCACCTGGACGAAGACCGTCGCGCCCCAGCCCTCCGATGGGTCTGCGCGGCCGTGTCCGGACAGGCCGGCCGTCAGCGCTTCGACGATGAGGGCGAGGCCATAGCCCTTGTGGCCCGCCTCGAGTCCGCCGAGCGGCAGCAGCGTTCCTTTCGGCTCCGTGAACAGCACGGCGGGATCGCGCGTCGCGTTGCCTGCCGCATCCTGGATGAACGGGTGCGCCAGTGTCTCGCCGCGCTTGTACAGCCGTGCGGTCAAGCCGTTCGTCGTGTAGCTGGCCGAGACGTCGATGAGTATCGGATCGCGCGACGTGGGAATGCCTGCGGCCAGCGGATTGGGCGTGAACACCGACGTGACGGCGCCGAACGGCGCGACACTGTGATTCGACGGGTCGCTGCACTCGATCAGTGCCATTGCGCCGCGGTCGGTGGCGCGCTTCAGGTAGGCAGCGAGGCAGGCGATGTGATGCGAGCGGCGTATCACGACGGTTCCGGTGCCGTGCGCGGCCGCCATGTCGAGCGCGGTGTCGAGCGCCCGAAGCGTCAGCCACGGGCCGGGCAGACGCTGGCCATCCCACGTCTGCGCGACGGTCGCCGCATGCACGATCGTCGGCTCGCCGGACGCCGCCATCTTGCCTTGGGTGATCTGGTCCAGGTAGTCGGCGAGGAGCGCGAGCCCGTGCGTGTTGTGGCCCATCAGGTCGCCGTCGACGAGCACCGCCGCGACGTCGGTCGCGATGTCGTCGCGCACGGCGGCTGCGAGCAGCAGCGACTTCGCGTAGGCGCGCAGCGCGTCGGCGCCGTAGCGCGCGCCCGCCGGTGCGGACCCTGGTTCGGTTGCGACGGACGACATGAAAGGCTCCTGAAGGGGCGACCGGGGCGCGCGGGCCGCAAGGTATGCTGTCGCATCATTGTAGGGCCTGCCATTTCCGCCTCGTGCTGCCGTCCTCGCTCCAGGTCAGCGTCGTCACCTACCAGCCCGATCTGCCGCTGCTCGAGCGCACGCTCGACACGCTCGCCATCGCCATCGAGGCGGCGCAGGCGGCGCGCGCGTTGAAGACGGTTCACGTCGCGCTTATCGACAACAGCGGCGATCGCGGCATCGCCGAGCGCGTCATCGAGATCGGGCGGGCCCGCTTCGCCGACCTCGCCGTGCACATGATGTTCCTGCACGGACACGCCAACATCGGCTACGGCGCGGCGCACAACCTCGTGCTGCACGGGACGGGCGCCGACTATCACCTCGTGCTGAATCCCGACGCGGAACTCGCTGCCGACGCGCTCGTCAACGGCGTGCGCTGGCTCGACGCGCATCCGGAAGTCGGCGCGCTCGCGCCTGCCGTACTCGACGCCGACGGCAAGCGCCAGTACTCGTGCAAGCGCTATCCGGCGGTCTTCGATCTCGCGCTTCGAGCGTTCGCGCCGCCGGTTGTGCGCCGGTTGTTCGCACGGCGACTCGCGCACTACGAGATGCGCGACGTCGTCGACGTCGATCCGCCGCGCGACGCGATCGGCGTTCCCGTGATGTCCGGCGCGTTCGTGCTCGCCCGCCGCGAAGCGATCGACCGCAGCGGCGGGTTCGACCCGCGCTTCTTCCTGTATTTCGAGGACTTCGACTGGAGCGTGAGGCTTAACGAGATTTCGCGCAACGCGTATGTGCCCAGCGTGCGCGTCGTTCATCACGGCGGCGGGGCCGCGTCGAAGGGCCTGCGGCACATCGGGTGGTTCATCGGTAGCGCCATCAAGTTCTACACCAA
>JBDTNI010000023.1:0-11228 GCA_039933815.1 Betaproteobacteria bacterium | reverse complement strand
GCGCCAGAGTCTAGCGGAGCGCTGGCGGGGAAGCTCGCGGCGAGCGCGCGGCGGACGCGAAGCGTGCCGCCGGGACGCGGATCAGGCGCTCGCCGGGATGAAGCGGAGCGCGACGCCGTTGTTGCAGTAGCGCAGTCCCGTCGGCTGCGGACCGTCGTCGAAGATGTGGCCGTGGTGCCCGCCGCACTTCGCGCAGTGGTACTCGGTGCGCGCAAGCATCAGTGCATGATCGCTCTTCGTCTGGAACGCGTTGGGGATCGTCGTGAAGTAGCTCGGCCAGCCCGTACCGCTGTCGAATTTCATCGCGGAAGTGAACAGCGGCAGCGAACAACCGGCGCAGACGAAGATGCCGGGGCGGTGCTCGCCATTCAGCGCACTCGAGAACGGCCGCTCGGTGCCCTCGTGACGGAGCACCGCATAGGCGTTCGCATCGAGCGCTCGACGCCACTCGTCGTCCGTCCGGGCGAGCGGCGACGCGTCGGCCGCTACCTTGGCGTTCTGCGCGAGCAGCGTTTTCCAGTCGCGCTGCAGCTTCTCGATGCCCGCCGCGGACGCCGGCGGCTTCGAATACTGGGCTGCCGCGACGCCCGCGCCCGCGAGAAACGCGGCTCCGATTCCCTGCAACACGAGACGACGTTCCATGGCACGGCTTTCCTGACGGTGATGTGGCGTTGGAGGCAGCGATGCGCGAATCGTTCCGCCGCCTTGCCCTCACCGTCGCTCTGGCCGCGGCGGACCTTACACCGGCGCCGCGTCGGCGGTGCGGGGGATGCGTGTATCGGTACGCGCGCCGCTGGCCGGATCGCGTACGCCCCACACGCCCCCGACGACATCGAGCATCGCATGGATCGCCGGGTCGTGCTCGCGATCGCGGCGCGATACGAAATGCAGCGACGTCGCCAGCGACGTGTCGCCCCAGATCGCAATGCGTCCGGCTGCCTGATCGGCGAGCGCCGTGTCCTCGCGCATCAGCGCGACGCCGAGCCCGGCGCTGACCAGCGAGCTGATGACCGCTTCGTGATCCGCTTCCACCTTGCGAATGGGCTCGATGCCATGCAGCGCGAACAACTGCGTCGCAAGGACGTGATGCGTGCTGATCGGCGGCGTGGTAAGCCACGGTTCGGCGGCGATTGCGTTCCAGTCCGCGTCGGCAAGTCGCCCCGCCCAGCGCGCAGGCACGACCACGCGGAATTGCAGCGTCGTGAGCGTCAGCGCCGCGATCGACGGATGCGCGAGATTGCCGTAATAGAACGCGGCGTCGAGGTCGCCGTCGCGCACCTTCTCGAAGGCGGCGCCGGATATCTCATGGTGCACGTCGATTTCCAGCAGCGGGAAGCAGTCGACCGCCGCACGCAGTACCTGCGCAAGGCGCGTGAGAACCGGGTCGCCCACGGTCCCGAGTCGCACCCGCCCCGCGATTTCGCCGCGCAGGGCCAGCGCCTGCGTGCGCACCCCCTGGGCGGCTCGAAGCGTGCGCTCAGCCTCCGGCAGCAGGCGTCGGCCCGCTGCAGTCAGCGCCATGCCGCCGGCGCTGCGCTCGAAGAGCGCGACGGCGAGTTCATCCTCCAGCGCCTTGATCTGCGCGGACAGCGCTGGTTGGCTGATGTGCAACCGCTCGGCGGCCCGCGTGAGCTGGCCGAGCTCCGCGACGGCCGAGAATCCCTTCAGCTGGTACAGCTCCATGACAATGACTGAGTCCGCAAAGCACTGAATATGCACTGATTGTTGGTGCGGCGCAATAGGACGATGTCGGCTAATAGACGAGCGTTATGTCCATGATCCAAAAGGGTGATTTGACTGGTCCAGACGTCGACCCTAACTTGCATGGTGCGTCGCACAATTTCGTGCGCACGCCGAAACAATGCCTTCGGCCAAGGACGGAATCGCCATGACCAACTATCGCCTCGCCACGCCCCAGTCGGCCGAGCAGTACTTCAACAACAGTCCCTTTGGACAGCTGTACACCCTTGTCGCCGAGTCGTTGGGGCGGGCGGCGAGCGCGGATCCCGTCCGCAGTCCGAAGCGTGCCAATGGCGCGGGCAAGCTTCCGACGAATGGCGTCGCCGCGCCGTCGCTGCTGGACCGGGTCGACGACTGGTTCTGGCGTCTGGGCCAGGCACGGCGCGAGGCTTACCTGGCGACGTCTACCGACATCTTCGAACTCGAGCGGCGCATCGCCGCGCTGGAACGCGGTCCGATTGCCCGCTACTACTGATGCCGGGCCTGCCGGCCTGCGCGGCGCAGCTCGCGCGGCGTCAGAGAATGCCCTCGAGCAACTGAACGTCGACCAGGGTCCCTTCCGGGAGATTGCCGGCGTCGGCCGGCAGCACGATGAAGCAGTTGGCAAGCGACATCGACGACAGGATGCCGGACCCTTGGCCTCCCGTCGTCCTTACGGTCGGGCCGTCCTGTCCGGGCGTCATGATGCCGCGCTGGAATTCGGTACGCCCGGCCATCTTGCTGACCGGCCCGGCCAGCCGCGCCTTGAACACCGGCACTGCAGCGACGTCGCGACGGCCCTGAAGGATCAGCAGCGCCTCGCGCACGAACTGGTAGAACGTCATCATCACCGACACCGGATTGCCGGGAAGCCCGAAGAAATGCGCGTCGCCGACGCGGCCGTACGCCAGCGGTCGCCCGGGCTTCATCGCGATCTTCCAGAACAGCACGTCGCCGAGCTTTGCCAGCAGGCCCCGGACGTAATCGGCCTCGCCGACGGAGACGCCGCCGGACGTGATGACCACGTCGGCCGTCGCGGCAGCCGCGACGAATGCGCGCTCGATCGCCGCGGGGTCGTCGACCACGACCCCGAGGTCCACGACGTCGCAATTGAGCCGCGCCAGCATGCCGTACAGCGTGTAGCGGTTGCTGTCGTAGATCTCGCCGGCGCGCAAATGCTCCCCGAGCGCGCGCAGCTCGTCGCCGGTCGAGAAGAACGCGACGCGCAGCTTGCGGTACACGGTGCATTCGATGACGCCGAGCGATGCGAGCACGCCCAGCTCGGCCGGGCGAACCGGCTGTCCTGCGCGGAAGACGGCGTCTCCGCGGCGGATATCCTCGCCGGCGCGGCGACGGTTCTGTCCCGCACGCGCGACAGCTCCGGCAGGAATTGCCACGCCGCCGGCCGTTTCCTGCGCCCGCTCCTGCATGACGACGGTGTCGCATCCCGCAGGCATCACCGCACCGGTGAAGATGCGCACCGTTTCACCGGGGCCGACGGTACCCGCGTGCGGCTTGCCCGCGAAGGATTCGCCGACGCGACGTAGCGTAGTGTCCCCCGCCGCGAGGTCGGCGTAGCGCACGGCCCAGCCGTCCATCGCCGAATTGTCGTGTGCCGGGACATCGAAACGAGACACGGTGTCGATGGCCAGCACGCGATCGAGCGCCGCGCGGACGTGGACCCGTTCGACGGTCGTCACCGGACGAAGGAAGCGGCGGATCGCCGCGCGCGCGACGTCGACCGGCAGCGAGTCGGGGTCGTAGTCGTCGGCGCAGGACAACTCGCGCAGCGACGGCGCGGGAGGGATCACCGCGCCGTTCCCCCGACGACCGACGCCAGTTCCGACGCCGTGTTGATGTTGCGAAACGCCTCCGCCTCGTCGTCGAACGCCACGTCGGCGACGCGCAGCGTCGAGTACCACGCGTCGATCTTGCGGCCACCGCTCTGCAGGAACGCGTCGAGATGGGCCGCGACGTCGCGCCGCACGAGCGCAAACACCGGATGCGGCTGGTTTAACGTCCGCGCCACCGCGACGTCGGGCGTGCCCGATTCCACGGCGCGCGCGAGGCGGCGCACGAGGTCGAGCGGCAGGAACGGGGAATCGCAGGGGCACGTCGCGACCCAAGGCGTCACGGCGGCTGCCAGTCCGGCTGCGAGCCCCGCGAGCGGCCCTGCGAAGCCGCCGATCACATCCGGAATCACCGGATAGCCAAGCGCCGCGTAGCGCTCGCGATTCTGGTTGGCGTTGACGACGAGCGTGCCGACCTGCGGCGCGAGCCGGTCGATCACGTGCGAGACGAGTGCACGGCCGTCGAGCAGGACGAGTCCTTTATCGACGTGGCCCATCCGTCGCCCCTGGCCCCCGGCGAACACGACGCCCGTGATGTCGGCTCGCGTGGGCGTCATCGCGCTCACCCTCAGGTCAGTGGGCGCACCGCGCCGGCTGCGGGGACAGCAGCGGCCGCGTCGCCGGCGACGAGCCGCGCGGCGCCGGTGAACAGCAGATAGTGCCGGTTCGTCGCGCGGCCGAACATCGTCATCCCGACCTTCACGGCGATCTCGTATCCCATCTGTGTCAGCCCCGAGCGCGACACCAGGAACGGAATGCCCATCTGCGCCGCCTTGATCACCATTTCGGACGTCAGCCGTCCCGTCGTGTAGAAGATCTTGTCGCCGCCGGACTCGCCGTCGAGCCACATCTGGCCGGCGATCGCGTCGACTGCGTTGTGACGCCCGACGTCCTCGATGAACAGCAGGATGTCGGCACTTGCGCCGCGGTTGGACGCCAGCGCGCAGCCGTGGACGGCGCCCGATTGCTTGTAAATCGTTTCGCGCAATCGAACCTTGTCGAGGAGATCGTAGAGCGCCGCACGCGTCAGCGTCGCGTCGTCGCGCAAGCGGACGCTGTCGATGTCGTCCATCAGGTCGCCGAACACGGTGCCTTGCCCACAGCCGCTCGTCGTCGTGCGCCGCGCAGTCTTCGCTTCAAGGTCGGCAAGTCCGTTGCGCGTGGTCACCGCGACCGCGTTCGTCTCCCAATCGACCTGCACGGCGACGATCTCGTCGAGATCGCGCACGAGCCGCTGGTTGCGCAGGTAGCCGATGGCGAGCGCTTCGGGTGCCGCGCCCAGCGTCATCAGCGTCAACAGTTCGCGCCGGTCCACATAGAGCGTCAGCGGATGCTCGCCGGCGATCGACACGCTGCGTGACGCACCATGCTCGTCCACCGCGGTCACGTCGAATGTCGCCGGCCTCGCGGCATGCGTCAGCAGCGGCCGGTGCGGCATCGTCAGCCCCCGATGTACGACATCTCGATCCGCGATTCGCGCGGCGTCGCCGCGGTACGCATTTCCGAGTAGCGGTCGGTCCGCGCGCGCCAGATCGCGGCAACGGCATTGCCGATCTGCGCGTCGGAGTATCCGCCGCGCAGCAATGCCCGGAGGTCGTAGCCGTTGTCCGCGAACAGACACGTGTAGAGCTTGCCATCCGTCGACAGCCGCGCGCGCGTGCAATCGGCGCAGAACGCCTGGGTCACGGAAGCGATCACGCCGATCTCGCCGGCGCCGTCGACGTGCCGCCAGCGCTGCGCGACCTCGCCCGTGTAATTGGGCTCCGCGGGTTCGAGCGGAAACGAGCGGCCGATCGTCGAAACGATTTCCGCAGCGGGAACGACATCGTCCATCCGCCAGCCGTTGGTATGGCCGACGTCCATGTACTCGATGAAGCGCACGACGTGGCCACTGCCGCGAAAATGGCGGGCCAACGCCACGATCGCGTGCTCGTTCAGTCCGCGCTTGACGACGGCGTTGACCTTGATCGGCGACAGCCCCGCGGCAGCGGCCGCGTCGATGCCCTCGAGCACGCGCTGCACCGGAAAATCGACGTCGTTCATCGCGCGGAACGTCGCATCGTCGAGCGCATCGAGGCTTACCGTCACCCGCGTGAGACCGGCGTCGCGCAGCGCGCGCGCCTTTTTTGCGAGCAGCACCCCGTTCGTCGTCAGCGTGAGGTCCAGGTCTCCGATCCCGGCCAGCATGCCGACCAGGCGCTCGAGGTTACGTCGCAACAGCGGCTCGCCCCCGGTGAGCCGAATCTTGCGTGCGCCGTGGCCGACGAACACCCGGGCGAGTCGCGTGATCTCCTCGAACGTCAGCAGTTCGGCGTGCGGCAGGAAGGGGAAGTCACGGCCGTACACGTCCTTCGGCATGCAGTAGACACAGCGGAAATTGCACCGGTCGGTGACCGAGATGCGAAGATCGTGCAGTTCGCGACGGCGCAGATCGGCCGTCGGTCCGCCGGTCGCCGACGTCGTTGCGGCTGCCGCGCGAACGAACGCGTCCCGCGCGGCCGCAGTAGTGGCGGCGCGGACGTCGGTGAGGGGGATGATCGTGGCCATCGGGTAGTCGTCGGAGGCGCCGAACGCCGGCGATCGCGACCCGACGATGTTAGCAGAGCGATCGACGTCCGCTCGCCGATGCGGGGTATGATCGCCGCGGCCGCATTTCGCTGGCCTCTCCACCCCCACCGGCGCACCGTCCCCTGACTCCGCTCTGTCTCTCTGTCGATGTCGTGATGGCCCGGGTCCCGCTGGCCAGCCGGTGGGCGACCGAACGTTGGCAACCCGCGGCGGTCGAAGTTGCGACGCCGGTGGCAGGCATGCCGCGCGCACGGGACGTCATTCCCGGCACCGGCGCGTGCGAAACGATGGATGGTTCCGGGGATCGCTGGCGCTGCTCGGGCTTCGAAATTGAGCTCCACCCTACCGAGGCCGAGGGGTATTTTCTGAATCTCTCGGCGCCGGACCCGCGCATTTTCGTGATGTGGCGTGCGTTCGAGGACTCGGGGATGCCGCCCGCGCGTCCGGTCCTGGTGACTGTAAGCTACAACGAGGCGGGGCGATTCATGGATGGCGGCGAGCAGGTCGACGGCGTGCCGATGCTGCCGTCGATCGCCCAGTGGATGCGGACGTTCATCGACGTGCATTACCGACCCGAGCCGAAGCGCAAGGCGCGGCGCAACGATCCGTTCGCCGACGCGCTGGCGGAACGCAAGCCTGACGCCTGACAGCGCGATGCCCGATATTCCGAACGAACCGAAGGGTTTTTCGCTGCGCCGCTGGTCGCAGCGCAAGCACGCGGCGCGCTCGACGGCGGCCGAGCCGGCGACGCCTGCCGTGCCGGTGCGCGCGGAGCCCCTATCGAATCCAGCCGTCGTGCGGGCGTCCGACGATACCGAACCCCACGCGGTCGCGGACGCGCCGGCCGCGTCGATCGGTCCCGACGGCCGCCCGGCGCTCGAGTTGCCTTCGCTCGACTCGCTGACGATCGACTCCGACTATTCGCCTTTCATGCAGTCGGGCGTCGACGACGCGTCGAAATGCGGCGCATTGCGCAAACTCTTCAGCGACCCGCGCTTCAACGTCATGGACGGGCTGGACGTCTATGTCGGCGACTACTCGAAGCCCGATCCCATCGATGCCGCCGTCGTGCGGACGCTGGTGCAGGGCCGTTACCTGTTCGATCCGCCGGCAACCCGCGTGAACGCGGCGGGTTATGTCGAGGACATCCCGGACGACGTCGACGGCGTCGTCGACACGGCAGCGCCCGACGTATCGATCGCCGGCCCCGGCGATGCACAGGGCGCGCCCGCCGCCGCCGGTCTCCCGCCGGCGCAGTCTGCGCCAATGGCGGTCGGCGTAGCGTCGCCCGCAGCTTCGGCACCCGCCGACGCCGGTCAGGCATCCAACGACGACGCGTCACCGCCCGCAACGGGCGTCGCCCGATGACGATCACGGCCAAGCGCATCGCCGTGTGCTCGTGCAACGCGACGATGCCGCTCGACCGCGACGCGATCGCCGCTGCGACGGGCTGCAACGACGTCGTGCTCCATACGTCGATGTGCCAGGGTGAGATCGACGGCTACGCGCGGTCGGTGACTGGCGACATGATCGTCGCGTGCACGCAGGAACAGCGCCTGCTCGCGGAAGTCGCCGACGGCACGGGCAATGTGCGCGCGATCCGCTTTGTCAATATCCGCGAGACGGCGGGCTGGTCCGCCGAGGCTCCGCGCACGACACCCAAGATTGCGGCCCTGCTCGCCGCGGCGGCGCTGCCCGAACCGCCGCCCGTGCCGTCGATCAGCTATCGCTCCGACGGGCAGCTGCTGATCGTGGGTCCGCTCGAGCAGGCGTTGCGCTGGGCCGATGCGTTGCGCGCCGGACTGTCGGTGACCGTGCTGGCGACCGGCGGCGACTTCGATACCGATTTACCGGTGACGCGCGAGTTTCCGGTCGTGTCCGGACGCCTGTCACGGCTCGACGGTTGGCTCGGCGCGTTCGAGGCGGAATGGACGCAGGAAAATCCGATCGACCTCGACGTCTGCACGCGCTGCAACGCGTGCGTGACGGCGTGCCCGGAACATGCGATCTCCTGGAACTTCCAGGTCGATCAAGCCGTGTGCAAGGACCACCGCGACTGCGTCGCCGCGTGCGGCGCCATCGGCGCAATCGATTTCGATCGCCGCGACACGTCGCGTTCCGCGCGGTTCGACGCCGTGCTCGACCTGCAGCCTTCGCGCTGGTTCAGCCGGCATCAGCCTCCGCAGGGTTACTTCGCGCCCGGAACCGATCCGCGCGAGCAGGCGAAGGCGGCGGCCGAACTGGCGCTGTCGATCGGCGAGTTCGAGAAGCCGAAGTATTTCTCGTACAAGCCGTCGATCTGCGCGCACGGTCGCTCGCGCAAGACGGGATGCACGCAATGCATCGACGTGTGCTCGACGCGCGCGATTCGCGCAGACGGAGACCACGTCGCAGTCGAGCCCCACCTGTGCATGGGTTGCGGCGCCTGCGCGACGGTGTGCCCGTCGGGTGCGATGACCTATGCGTATCCCGCGGCAAGCGACCTCGGCACCACGCTGCGAACGCTGCTGGCGACCTACGCGCGCGCCGGCGGCCGCGATGCTGCGCTTCTCCTGCACGCGGGCGACGGGGCACGGGAGCTTGCGACGCTGGCGCGGCGCGGGCGCGGACTGCCCGCGCGGATCCTTCCGGTGGAAGTCGAGCACGTGGCATCGGTGGGGATCGATCTATGGTTGTCGGCGCTTGCGTGGGGGGCTTGCGGCGTCGCCGTGCTGGCGACGGGCGACGAAGCGCCCGAATACCTCGTTGCACTGCGCTTCCAGATGTCGATCGCGCAGACTATCGCGAACGAGCAGGGCTACCAGGGTCGCCACTTCGTGCTGATCGACGCGCGCAACGACAACGTCGAGCGGGCGCTGTGGGACTGGCAGCCCGCGCTGCCACCGCGCATCGCGGCGTCGTTTGCCGCCACCGCGGACAAGCGGCGCACGCTGGCCCTCGCGTTCGACCACCTCGCGACGCACGCGCCCGTTCCCAAAACGATCATCGCGCTGCCCCCGGGATCGCCATTCGGGACGCTGGACGTCAACGCGGAGCGTTGCACGATGTGCCTCGCGTGCGTCGGTTCGTGTCCTGAGGCGGCGTTGCTCGACCATCCGGAAACGCCTCAACTGCGGTTCATCGAGTCCAATTGCGTGCAGTGCGGAATCTGCGCGGTCACGTGTCCCGAGCAGGCGATCGCGCTGGTGCCGCGACTCGACCTTGCCCCGGAAGCGCGTGCGCCCCGCGTCTTGAACGAAGCGGCGATCTTCGCCTGCACCCGCTGCGGGAAGGCAATGGGCACCGAGCGGCTCGTGCTGACGATGGTTGACCGGCTGCGCAGCCACTCGATGTTCGCCACCGAGGACAGCCTCGCCAGGCTCACGATGTGCGCGGACTGCCGGGTCGTCGATCTCGTCACCCACGAAAAGACGGTCGACATCCGTGACCTCTAGTGCCGCCGCCGTTTCGCTGGCGCATCCGCTGTCGCCCGAAGACCGCAGTCGCGCCGAGTTCTATGCGCTGCTCGCGCGCCTTTTTTCCGATGCGCCGGACGCCGGCCTGCTGCGGTCGGTCGCTGGCGCCGCGCCGATCGACAGCGATTCGCCCGTCGCGTTGGCGTGGAACACGCTCGTGGCGGCAAGCGGGGCGATGGACGCCGCCGCGGCGGAGCAGGAGTACACGGACCTTTTCATCGGTGTCGGGCAGTGCGCGGTGAATCTGCATGCCTCGCATTGGATCGCGGGTGCGATGCTCCAGCGGCCCCTTGCCGAGCTCCGCACCGAACTGGCGTCGCTCGGCCTCGGTCGCCGCGAGAACGTCGTGATGCTCGAGGATCACCTCTCGGCATTATTCGAAACGATGCGGATACTGGTGGCCGGGGAATCGGATCGGGCGCCGGCTCCACTGCTTGTGCAACGGGCGTTCTTCGAGCGCCATATCGCCTCGTGGAGCTTCAGCTGCTGCACTGCAATACAAAAGACCGCTCTTGCCAACTACTATGGCCGCGTTGCAGAATTGACAGAACAATTCATGGCGCTGGACCGCGACGCACTCGCCATGGAATAAAAGACGCGTTCGGGTACCGCATTTCGGAGGCACGATGAGCGAGAAAATCCACCGCGACCCGTCGGGGCCGCAAGCTGCCACCACGTCGCCCGACTCCAATCGCCGCCGGTTCCTGATGTTCGGCGCGGGTGCAGCTGCTGCCGCCACGGCGACGCCGTTGCTGGCGGCGCCCGCAGCGATCGTCGATGTGCCCGCTGCGGCTTCCGAGTCGCAGGGCTATCAGGACACCGAGCACGTCCGTCGCTACTACCAGACGACCCGCCTCTGATCGCCGTAAACCCGGCCCGCCGGGTGTCGACCGTCGCGAATCCGCTTTAACGAATATCTTCGGCAGGAGAAGAACGATGCTGCTCAATCGCAAACCCGATTCCGCCCGCGGCGCCGGACCGCGGCTTTCGCGCACCATCGGCGCGCGCGTCGCGACGATGGACCGCCGCGCGTTCCTGAAGCGGTCGGGGCTGGTCGCCGGTGCCGGTGCGTTCGCCACCCAGCTGCCCTACGGAACGATCGGCAAGGCGCAGGCGGCGGACGAAACGGCCAACGTCAAGACCGAGGTCCGCCGGACCGTGTGCACGCACTGTTCGGTCGGCTGCGCGGTCGATGCCATCGTCGAGAACGGCGTGTGGACCCGCCAGGAACCGGTGTTCGACTCGCCGATCAATCTTGGCGCGCATTGCGCGAAAGGCGCATCGATCCGCGAGCACGGCAGCGGTGAGCACAGGTTGAAGACGCCGATGAAGCTCGTCAACGGCAAATACCAGAAGATCAGCTGGGAGCAGGCGATCAACGAGGTCGGCGACAAGCTGGCCTCGATCCGCAAGGAAAGCGGACCCGACGCCGTATTCTGGGTCGGCAGCTCCAAGCACAGCAACGAGCAGTCGTACCTGCTGCGGAAGTTCGTCTCGTACTTCGGGTCCAACAACTGCGACCATCAGGCTCGCATCTGCCATTCGACCACGGTCGCCGGCGTCGCCAATACGTGGGGCTATGGCGCGATGACAAATTCGTACAACGACATGCAGAACACGAAATGTGCGATGTACA
>JBDTNI010000022.1:0-11295 GCA_039933815.1 Betaproteobacteria bacterium | reverse complement strand
GTGCTGCAATCGGCCAGCGACGCGGCTGTCGCGCGGATGCTCGACGGCATGCGACTTTTCGGCATGGGCTGGAGCTGGGGTGGCTTCGAAAGCCTGCTGATTCCGACGTGGCCCGATCGCACGCGAAGTGTGGTCGGGTGGAACCCGGGCGGGCCGTCGCTGCGCATCCACGTCGGCCTCGAGGATCCGCAGGACCTGATCGACGACCTCTACGACGGATTCGCACGACTCAACGGTGGTTGACGCCGATAGGTCAGCGGATGCGCAGGCCCGTCAGAGCGTATTCACCAGATGGCCGCCGTCGACGACGAGGACCGTCCCCGTGATGTAGGAGCCCGCGTCCGACGCGAGCAGCAGCAGCGCGCCGTCGAGCTCATCGGGCGTGCCGATCCGGCGTTGCGGCACGCGTTTGATCAGCGCCTGTCCCGCCTCGGTGACGAAGAACGAGCGGTTCATGTCCGTTTCGATGTAGCCCGGCGCGAGCGCATTGACACGAATGCGATGCCGCGCGAGCTCGAGCGCCATCGCGCGGGTCAGCTGCACGAGCGCGCCCTTCGATGCCGTGTAGCTCGGCAGTTGCGTGGACACGCGCAGACCGAGAATCGATCCGATGTTGACGATGCTGCCGCCGCGCGCGTGCGCCACCATGCGACGTGCCGCGGTCTGGGCGACGCGCCATGCGCCCGTCAGGTTGACCTCGATCACGCGCCGCCAGTCGTCGTCGGTCTGGTCGAGAAGCGGCTTGGTGATCGCAACGCCGGCGTTGTTGACGACGACGGTGATGGGACCGAGAACCGACTCGGCCTGCTCGAACGCGGCGGCGACGCTTGCCGGATCGGTGACGTCGAGCGCAACAGGCGCCACGCGAACACGGTAAGCGTCCAGTCCCTGCTGGACGGCGCGCAGCGATTCCACGCGGCGCGCCGCGATGGCGACCTTCGCGCCGGCGGCGGCGAGCGTGCGCGCGAAATGGCTGCCGAGACTGCCGTTGGCGCCGGTGATCAGTGCGTTGTGACCGTCGAGCCTCAGTTCCATGGCGTCACCGGGCGCGTCCCCGCAGCAGGCGCTTCGCCATGCTGAAACGATGCACCTCGGACGGCCCGTCGTAGATGCGGAACGCGCGCAGATCCGCGAAGATTCGTGCGACAACTGTTTCGCCGGTGACGCCCTGGCCGCCCAGCACCTGCACGCAGCGATCGACGACCCGCCACGTCGCTTCCGACACGATGACCTTGGCGCGGCTCGACTCATGGAGCGCGAGCCCGCCCTGGTCGAGAACCCACGCACAGTGCCACGTCGCAAGTCGCGCCGTGTGCAGGTCGATGTCGTTGTCGGCCAGCATGAATCCGACCCCTTCATGCTCGCCGATGGATTTGCCGAATGCCTGACGCCGCCGCGCGTAGTCGATAGCCACGTCGTGCGCGCGACGCGCGGCGCCGAGCCAGCGCATGCAGTGCGTCAGGCGGGCGGGGGACAGCCGCACCTGCGCATACTGAAAACCCTTGCCGACTTCGCCGAGCACATCGTCAGCCGACACGCGGAGTCCGTCGAAACGGACCACGCCGTGGCCGCCGGGAAAACACGAATCGAGGCTTTCCATCGAGCGTTCGAGCGCGATACCCGACGCGTTCATGTCGGACAGGAACATCGTCGAGCCGGCACCGTCGACGCTGGCCATGACGATCGCAAACGCCGCACCGTCGGCGCCGGTGATGAACCACTTGGCGCCGTTGATCACATACGCGTCGCCATCGGCGATCGCCGTCGTGGCCAGCATGGAAGGATCGGAGCCGGCGCCGGGTGCGGGCTCCGTCATGCAGAAGCACGAGCGAATGGCGCCGGCGGCGAGCGGGCGCAGCCAGCGCTCCTTTTGCGCGGGCGTGGCTACGGCCTCGAGCAGATGCATGTTGCCTTCGTCGGGTGCGGCCACGTTGAGCGCGATCGGGCCGAGCGGCGAGTAACCGGCTTCCTCGAAGACGACCGCGCGGCCGACGTGATTCAGCGCGAGGCCACCGTAGTCGCTCGCGACGTGCGGCGAAAGCAGCCCCGCCGCACGGGCGAGGTCGATCAACTCGCGGCGCAGTTCCTCGGTCGGACCATGCGGCGTCCGGCGTGCGTCCCCTTCGAGTGGAATCACCTGCTCGGCGATGAATGCGCGCACGCGCTGCTGAAGGTCCTGCAGCGCCGGATCCGGCGTGAAATCGACCGTCATGCGACGACGTGGTTGCGCGTCATGCGCGTCATGGCCGCTCGTCGCCACGCAAGCGGTCGCGCAGCGCCTTCTTCTGCACCTTGCCCGTTGCGGTCTTCGGCAGCGCGCAGAAGATGACGCGCTTGGGTACCTTGAACCGCGCGAGGCGATCCCTCGCGTGCTTGATGAGCTCGTCCTCGGACGCATCGGCCCCGCCTTTCAGCGTGACGAATGCCACGGGAACTTCGCCCCACCTGTCGTCGGGCGCAGCGACGACCGCGACCTCGAGCACTGCGCCGTGCGACGTCAGCGCCTGCTCGACTTCCACTGATGAGATGTTTTCGCCGCCCGAGATGATGATGTCCTTCGCGCGGTCGCGAAGCTCCACGTAGCCATCGGCGTGCATCACGCCGAGGTCGCCGGTGCGAAACCAGCCGTCCGGGCACGACGTCCGTGTCGCCGCCTCGTCCCGATAGTAGCCCAGCATCACGTTGTTGCCGCGGATCGCGATCTCGCCCATCGTGGCGGCGTCGCACGGGACGTCGAGGCCGCGATCGTCGACGACGCGAATCGCCTCGCCGATCACGTTGCCGACGCCTTGCCGGGCCTTACGGCGCGCCTGCTCGGCCAGCGGCAGCGTTCGCCATTCGCTACGCCACTCGCAGATCACCGACGGCCCGTATGTCTCCGTGAGTCCGTAGAGATGAGTGATGTCCATGCCGAGTTCGGCGAGGCGCTCGAGCAGCGCGGGCGTCGGTGGTGCACCGCCCGTGCCGATTCTCACGGGCCCGTCGAGCCGGGTTGCGCCGGCGTCCCAGATCGTCATCGTCAGCACCGTTGGTGCCGCGCACAGATGCGTGACACCCGATTCGCGCAGGTGTCGCCAGATCGCGGCGGCGTCGAGCTTGCGCAGACACAGATGCGTGCCGCCGGCGGCGGTCACCGCCCACGGAAAGCACCACCCGTTGCAGTGGAACATCGGCAGCGTCCACAGGTACACCGAATCGCCCGCGAGGCCCATGTGCAACGCCATCGCGAGTGCCTGCAGATACGCGCCACGATGATGGTACATCACGCCCTTGGGCTGCGCGGTGGTGCCGCTCGTGTAGTTGATCGCGAGCAGCGACCGCTCGTCGGTAACCGCTCGGTGCAGGGGGCGGGCACCGGCGATCAGTGGCTCGAGCGCATCGTCGGGGCCGCCGGCGCGCAGCGTGCGAAGTGCGCCGCCCACCTGCGCGGCGGCGGCTTGCGCCGTATCTTCCAGCTCGACGTCGTACAGGAGTACACGGGCACCTGCGTGCCCGAGAATGTAGGCGATGTCCGCCGCCGTGACCCGTGTGTTGAGTGCGACGAGCACAGCGCCCGCGTACGGCACCCCGTGGTGGGCGGCGAGCATCACGTGCGAGTTTCCCGCCAGGACGGCGACGCGATCGCCGGGCTTCACGCCCAACGCGGCGAGTGCGCCGGCGAAGCGAAGGCAACGGTCGTGGAAGGCGGCGTAGGTAAACGTGACGGCGCCGTCGACTACGCCCGTTCGATCCGGAAACACGGCCGCCGACCGCTGCAGGAAGGCGGTGGGTGTCAGCGGCTCGTAGTTGAACTCGGGTCGCATCGACGAATGCTGCCGCCGGCAACGGTGCGGCTTGCCGGACGGCGCCTGCCGCGGGCGCGCCCGGGGCCGCTCGCGGTCACGCCGCGCGTAATCATCGTGCCGTGCATTTCATGCGATGATCGTGTCGCCGCCGACATCCGTCAAGCCACACGACGTTCGCAGCTGCTTCAGCGTCGACGGCCGGCTGGCGAGCACCGAAACGACCGCCATCGACGCGAAGGGGCAATCGATGATCAGCGGTGCCACGACGGTAATCGCGCACCTCGGCTATCCGAGCGAGGCCTTCAAGGCGCCAATGATCTACAACCCGTATTTCGAGCAGGCCGGGATCGACGCCGTCGTCGTTCCGCTCGGCGTGACGAGCGAGCACTATCCGGCGCTCCTGCGGCCGCTATTCGCGGTCACGAACCTGCGTGGCGCGCTCGTGACAATGCCGCACAAGGTGGTGACGGCGAGCCTCGTCGACGAGGTGACACCGACGGCGCGCATCGCGGGTGCGTGCAACGCGATCCGGAAGCGCGACGACGGTTCGCTGCTCGGCGACATGTTCGACGGCGAAGGATTCGTGCGCGGCGTCACGCGCAAAGGGCGGTCACTGGCGGGTGCGCGTGCACTCGTCATCGGATCAGGCGGCGTTGGCTGTGCCATCGCGGCGTCGCTGGCGGCGGCGGGCGCCGCGTCGATCGGCCTCTACGATGCGAATCCGGCCGCGGCCGAAGCGCTTGGCGCGCGGCTTCGCGAGCACTACGCAGCACTCGCCGTGCGCTGCGGCGACAAGGATCCCGCCGGCTACGATGTGGTGGTCAATGCCACGCCGCTGGGAATGACGCCGGGCGATCCTCTCCCCGTGGACGTCGCTCGGATCGCGCCGCAGACGTTCGTCGGCGAGGTCGTCATGAAGGAGGAGTTCACGCCGTTGCTCCGCGCGGCCCTGGACAAGGGCTGTCCCGTGCAGGTCGGTACCGACATGCTGTTCGAACAGATTCCCGCGTACCTCGAATTTTTCGGCTTGCCGACGACGACACCCGACAACCTGCGCGCGGTCTCGACGATTCGTTACCGGTAACTCGCGGTTGGTATCGGACGGTGACGGCGTCGTCGGCGTCACCCGGACACAGGCGCGTCGTCGCCGCCGAGATAGACGTCGCGGACGCGACGGTTCGTCTTGATTTCTGCGGGCGACCCTTCGGCGATCAGCGAACCCCGGTCGAGCACCAGCACGCGGTCGGAGAACCCGAACACGATGTCCATGTCGTGCTCGGTGAAAAGCACCGCCACGCCGTCGCGCTTCGCGAGCCCCGTGGCATGCGTCATCAGGTCGATGCGCGAGCGGGGACTCATGCCGGCGGTCGGCTCGTCCATCAGCAACAGGCGCGGCGCTTGCGCGAGCGCGAGCGCGAGTTCGAGGCGCTTCGCTTCGCCATAGGCGAGCGTTGCACAATGGACGTCGGCGAGGTCGCTGATCTGCAGTCGCTCCAAAGCGTCGTCGACCGGCTTCGACCGGATGCGCATCGCCCCGGTGAGCATTGCCGCGTCGCGGCGTCCATGCGCGGCGAGCACCAGCGCGACCGCCTCGCGCACGGTCATCGACGCGAACGTGGCCGTCACCTGGAACGTCCGGCCGATGCCGCGGTGCGCGATTGCATGCGTCGGCGCGCCGAGCAGCGTCCTTCCGTCGAAGCGAACGTCGCCACGATCGGGCGCCAGCTGTCCGTAAATCAGGTTGAAACACGTGGTCTTGCCTGCGCCGTTGGGCCCGATGACTGCGACCGTTTCGCCGGCGTCGACGGCGAACGACACGGCGTCGACGGCGACAACACCGCCGAACGCCTTGGTCAATCCGTCGACGACGAGCAACGGTTCGCTCATCGGGAACCGCGAAGGCGCGCCCACGACGCCGCAAGGGCGCCGCCGATGCCGTGCGGGAAGACGCTGACGATCAGCACGATCACCACGCCGACGGCCCCACGCCAGTAGTCGGTGGCGCGCGCGAGGGTATCCTGCAGCCAGGTGAAGACGCCCGCGCCGAGCAACGGTCCGAACAGCGTCGCCTGTCCGCCGAGCAGCATCATCACCAGCGCATCGACCGATCGCGGTATCGACAACGCTTCGGGCGACGTGCCGCCCTTCGCGAACGCGTACAGGCCGCCGGCAAGCCCGGCAAATGCGCCGCCGACCGCGATCGCCTTGATCCGGCGCGCCGCCACGTCGATGCCGGACGCCCCAGCCCGCAGCGCCGAATCGCGGCCGCCCCGCAACGCGTAGCCGAACGGCGTGAACGCGACGACCACGAGCGCCGCGAGCCCCGCGCCGGATACGGCGAGCACGAAGTGGAAGTAGTGCGTACGCTCGGCGAGCCAGCCGCTGGGCCATACGCCCGTGATGCCGTTCGATCCGCCGGTCACCGCGTCCCATTGCAGCGCGACCGACCAGACAATCTGCGCGAACGCCAGCGTCAGCATCGCGAGGTAGATACCGGACAGTCTCGCGCAGAGCACGCCGAACGCGGCGGCAGCGACGGCGGCAGCAATGGGAGCGAGTGCCAGCGCGGCTCCGAACGGATAGCCGTGCGTCGCCGCCAGCGCGCTTGCGTAGGCGCCGATGCCGAAATACGCGGCGTGGCCGAAGGAGACCAGTCCGCCCGTGCCGGCGATCAAGCGCAGGCTGGCGGTGAACAGCGCGGCGATCAGGATGTCGACGGTCAGGATCAGCGCATATTCGTCGCCCAAGAACGGCAGCAGTGCGCCCCCGCCGACGAGCGCTGATGCCGCGGCGGCATGCGCGGCCGTCGGTCGCGTCACGAGCGCACGCTCCTCGGCGGCGGCGGGGGTGGGGGGTGCCGCGTCGCGACGCCCGAAGAGACCCGCCGGCCTGACGAGGAGCACCATCGCCATCACGATGAACTCGATGACCAGCGTGAGTCGCGGCATCGCAAAGGTGACCGGGCCGATCGTCACGTCGCCGGCTGCGATGCACAGCGCTTTGGTGAGGCCGATCATCACCGCCGCCACGAACGCACCGGGTATGGAACCGAGTCCGCCCAGCACCGTGACCACGAACGCGTCGGCGATCACCCCGAGATCCATCGAGAGCGTCGCAGGCTCGCGCGGCAGCGTCAGCGCGCCGGCCAGTCCGGCCAGGAACGTGCCGAGCGCAAATACCGCCGTGAACAGTCGAGCCTGGTCGATGCCGAGCGCGCCCGCCAGGACACGATTCTCAGAGGCCGCGCGCACGACCACGCCGAAGCGCGTGCCGCGCATCAGCAGCGTCAGCGCGACGAGCACGATCGGACCCAGGACGAGCAGGAACACGTCGTACTCGGAGATCGCGCGGCCGGCGAGGTTGAGCGCGCCGTCGAGACCCCGCACGCGCGGGCCGATGCGATCCTCCGGTCCCCACAGCGCGAGGGCGATGTCGCGCACGATCAGCACAACGCCGAACGTCGCCGTCAGCTGCAAGAGCTCCGGCGCGCCGTATAAACGCTTCAGCAGCAGCACTTCGATCAGCGCGCCGACCAGCGCTGCGGCTGCGCCGGCGGCCAGGGCCGCCCACCAGAACGCGGTCGGCGAGTTCCCGTACGCACCGGCCGCCGAGCCGACTGTGTACGCGACATACGCGCCGAGCATGTAGAACGAGCCGTGCGCGAAATTGACGATCCGCGTGACGCCGAAGATCAGCGTCAGCCCGGCGGCGACCAGGAACAGCGACGACGCCGACGCAAGGCCGTTGAGGAGCTGAGCGGCGAACGACGCGAGCGACACGCTAGCCCGCGGGCGCGCGCGTGCCGCAGCGATCCATCAATCGGTGGGTCGGAGCCGGCGCACGACGTCGTCGGGCGGAAGGTAGTCCTTGCCGTCGGCATACCGCCAGTCGACCATCACGCCCTTGCCATCCCGCACGGCGGTGCGTCCTACGTACGCGCCCATCGTGGACTGGTGGTCGAGTGCGCGATAGATGACGGCGCCGAACGGCGTGTCGACGCGCAGGTCGCGCATCGCGTCGACCAGTTTTTCGGTATCGGTCGAGCCGGCGCGCTGCAGGGCCGCCGCCGCGGTCTTCACCGCGCTGTAACCGACGACCGAGCCGAGCCGCGGGTAGTCGCCGAACTTCTTCTGATAATCGTCGCGGAAGCGCCTGTGCTCGGGCGTGTCGATCGCGTACCACGGATAACCGGTGACGAACCAGCCGGTGGGGGCTTCCTCCTTCAGCGGGTCCAGATACTCGGGTTCGCCCCCGAGCAGGTTGAACACCGGACGGTCCTTGAACAGCCCGCGGAGCTCGCCTTCGCGGACGAAACGGGCGAGATCGGCGCCGAACAGCGACGAGAAGATGGCGTCGGGCTTTGCGTCGATCAGCGCCTGGACGACGGCCCCGGGCTCGATCTTGCCGAGCGGCACCGCCTGCTCGACGAACTCGATGCCGGCCGCCTGCTGCGCCTGCATCTGCTGCTTGAACGATGCCGTGGCCGCTTGTCCGTATTCGTAGTTCGGATAGACGATCGCCCAGCGGCGCTTGCCGGCCTTCAGTGCATCGGGCACGAGCATCGCCGTCTGCATGTACGTGGACGCGCGCAGCCGGAACGTATAGCGATTGCCGTTTGCCCAGACGAGCTTGTCGGTCAGCGGTTCGGCCGCGATGAACAGCGCCTGGCGCCGCTTCGCGAGGTCCGCGACGGCGAGCCCGACGTTCGAGGCGAACGTGCCCATCAGCAGCGCGACGCGCTCGCGCGTCAGCAACTCCTCCGCGGCGCGCACCGCGTCGCCAGGCACGCCGTTGTCGTCGCGCGAAACGATCTCGAGCTTGCGTCCGAGCACGCCACCGCCGGCGTTGACCTCGTCGACGGCGAGCTCCATGCCCTTGCGATAAGGCTCCAGGAACGCCGGAAACTGCTTGTACTCGTTGATCTCGCCGAGCTTGATCGTCTGAGCGGAAAGTCCCGGGGCAGCGGCGCACGCGGTCAGCGCCGTGAGCAACACAAACGCGAAGCGAGGCATTCGTACTCCTGGTGACGAGAGAGGCGCCGCACGGCGCGTCGTGCCGCCGCTTGCCGGCGATGGTAGCAAATCAGCGCTCCGACACGCCGCGTGCGGCGCGTGGCCATCGGCGGCTTGCGTGGTGCTATCGATATGCCTGCGGGCGCCTGTGGCGGCGACGGCGCGCCCGGTAAACTGCAGGATTCTTCGGGCAAGGCTTCAATGTTCAACGACATCGCGGCGGCGCACCTCCCGCCAACGCTCACCCCGTCGTTCGGGTTGACCTTCGACGATCTCTACACGGCCGACGGCGCGGCGCGCATCGACGCAGCCTTCATCGAAGCGCTGCAGGCGGCGGATCGCCCGCTGGCCGAGCGCTATCTGGCAGCGCGCGGCGCCGCGTCGCCGCTGGCGGCGAAGGACGAATCGGCGCTGTTGATGCAGGTAGCGCCGTACGTCGAGGATTTCGTTGCTGCGCTGTTCGGCATCGCGGACGAGGTGCGCGCGCTCGAAGCACGGCACCACGCGCTCGCGCCCCTGTACGTGGTGAAGCGCCAGTTCGTGCAGCGCAAGGCGATGAACGCATGGAAGGCCGACGCCGCGGCGAATTTCGACGGCCTGGCGCTGCGATCTGCGCTGGACGCCGCGATCGGGCCCGCCGTCGGCGTGCCGGCGTTCGAGCTCGCGTTCGCCGAAGCGGTGACGCGGTGGCTGCGCGACGACGTCGCGCACGCGGCCGAACTCGACGTGGCGCTGCGCTATGCGGCGTGGGCGGCACACACGTCAATCGGACGGGCCGCGCACCGCGGCGGTGTGCTGTTTCGCGCACCGCGCAAGCTCGACCTGTTTCATCTCGTTCCGGTGCAGACGGTGAAGCTGGACGACGCGTACGACGCGCTCGAGATCACCGATGCCCACGGCATTCGTCGCCGCGAAGGATTCGCGCTCACCGATCGCGGCACCGACCTGGTCGGCGCGCTCGACCAGGCGCACTACTGCATCTGGTGTCACGAGCAGGGGAAGGATTCCTGCGCGCGGGGACTGCCCGAGAAGCGCGTACCCGCCGGCGCCTCACGGCCCGTCGACGAAGCCGCCGCTGCGGCCGCGGGGCCGGTCAACCCGTTCAAGAAGTCGGTCTTCGGCGTGACGCTCGCCGGCTGCCCGCTCGAGGAGCGCATCTCGGAATTTCACAAGCTCCGGGCGGAGGGCTGGCCGATCGGTGCGCTGGCGATGATCTGCGTGGACAATCCGATGGTCGCCGCCACCGGCCACAGGATCTGCAACGACTGCATGAAGTCGTGCATCTACCAGAAGCAGGAGCCGGTCGACATCCCGCAGTCCGAGACGCGCACGCTGAAAGACGTACTCGCGCTGCCGTGGGGTTTCGAGATCTACTCGCTGCTCACGCGATGGAACCCGCTGAATCTGCGCCGCCCCGTCCCTCGCCCGTCCAGCGGCAAGCGCGTGCTCGTCGTGGGCCAGGGCCCTGCCGGATTCACGCTCGCGCACCACCTGCTCAACGAGGGCCATGCGGTCGCTGCCGTCGATGGCCTCAAGATCGAGCCGAGCGATCCGGCGCTGTCCGGTGTCGAGTCCGACGGCGCGCGCGTGCCGTTCGAGCCTCTCCGCGACATCGCCGCATTGCTCGAGCCGCTCGACGACCGCGTGATGGCGGGGTTCGGTGGCGTGGCCGAGTACGGCATCACGGTCCGCTGGGACAAGAACTTTCTTCGCATCGTGCGATTGCTGCTGGAGCGCCGCGCCGCCTATGCGCTGTTCGGGGGCGTGCGCTTCGGCGGCACCGTGGATGCCGAGGACGCGTTTGCGCTCGGGTTCGATCACATCGCGCTGGCGGCCGGCGCGGGACGTCCCACCGTTCTCGATCTGCCGAACGGCCTCGTGCACGGCGTGCGGACGGCATCGGATTTCCTGATGGCGCTGCAGCTCACCGGTGCCGCGAAGGCGGATTCGATCGCGAACATGCAGGTCCGGCTTCCCGTCGTCGTCATCGGCGGCGGGTTGACCGCCATCGACACCGCGACCGAGGCACTTGCGTATTACCCGGTGCAGGTCGAGAAGTTTCTCGCACGCTACGAAGCCCTCGTCGAGTCGCAGGGAACGGCCGCCGTCGAGGCGGCGTGGAGTGATCACGAATTTCTCGTCGCCGAGGAGTTCCTGTCGCACGCGCGTGCAATCCGCGCCGAGCGCAAGCGCGCCGCGCAGGCGTCCGGCGCGCCGGCGATCGTGGAGATGTTGCAGTCGTGGGGCGGGGCGACGATCGCGTACCGCAAGCGGCTGATCGACAGCCCGTCGTATACGCTCAATCACGAAGAGGTGGAAAAGGCGCTGGAGGAAGGCATCCGCTTTGCCGAGAACTTGACGCCACTCGCCGTCGAGGTCGACGAGGCAGGGCACGCCATCGGGCTGCGGGTCGCGGTCAGCGAGCCTGGCAGCGAAACCGCGTCGACACGTCCTTGCGACGTGCTGATGGCGGCCCGCACCATTCTGGTTGCCGCAGG
>JBDTNI010000021.1:0-11421 GCA_039933815.1 Betaproteobacteria bacterium | reverse complement strand
GCGCCCCGAGGGCTCGCGCATAGCGTCGCACGCTCGCGTTCGTGTATGCTCTGGCGGGCGGCTCCGCCATTCAGGGATTCGACGATGAAGAAGATCGAAGCGATCATCAAGCCGTTCAAGCTCGACGAGGTCCGCGAAGCACTGTCCGAGGTCGGCGTGACCGGGCTCACCGTCACGGAGGTCAAGGGCTTCGGGCGCCAGAAGGGTCACACGGAGCTCTATCGCGGCGCCGAATACGTCGTGGATTTCCTGCCGAAGGTGAAGGTCGAGATGATTCTCGCGGACGCCATGGTGGACGACGCGGTCGAAGCGATAGTCAAGGCCGCGCGGACCGGCAAGATCGGCGACGGAAAGATTTTCATATCGCCGGTCGAACAGGTTGTCCGCATCCGCACCGGCGAGTCGGGTGAAACGGCGATCTGAGCGCCGTCCGGTTTCACGAAAGGGAGAGCACAGCGATGTCATTCGCAAGCGAGTTTCGGGAATTTGCGGTCAAGGGCAACGTCGTCGACCTTGCGGTGGCCGTGATCATCGGCGTGGCATTCGGGAAAATCGTCGATTCGCTCGTCAAGGACATCATCATGCCGATCGTCGGGGCGATTGTCGGCGGATTGGACTTCTCGAACTATTTCATCGTGCTGAAGGCGCCGCCCGGGACGTACACGGGACCGATGACCTACGAGGCGCTGACTAAGGCCGGCGTGCCCGTGTTCGCCTACGGCAATTTCATCACCGTCGCAATCAACTTTTTCATCCTGGCGTTCATCATCTTTCTGATGGTCAAGCAGATCAACCGGCTGAAGCGCGCAGCACCTGCTGCAGCGACGCCCGCGCCGCCGGAAGAAGTGATGCTCCTTCGGGACATTCGCGATTCCCTCAAGCGATGAGCTGCACGTGCGCCGCGGAAAACTGCGGCCGTGCGCGTCATTTTTAGGAGCCTTCCAATGCGCCATCGTTCATTGCCAGCCGCGCTCGGCGCGGCGTTGCTGTTCGCATGCAATCCCGCCGCGTTTGCCGACATCACGATCGGCGTGACGCTGTCGGCGACCGGCCCTGCCGCGTCGCTGGGCATCCCCGAAAAGAACACGATCGAAATGCTGCCGAACACGATCGGCGGCGAGAAAATCCGCTGGATCGTGCTCGACGACGCTTCCGACACGACCCGGGCGGTGACCAATACGCGCAAGCTGATCAGCGAGGACAAGGTCGACGTCGTCGTCGGTTCGACGGTGACGCCCAACTCGCTCGCGATGATCGACGTCGTTGCTGACGCGGAGACTCCGATGATCTCCATGGCGGCATCGTCGCGGATCATCGATCCGACGAATCCGAAGACGCGCTGGGTTTTCAAGACGCCGCAGAACGATTCGCTGATGGCCGATGCGATTGCCGTTCACATGAAAGCGAACGGCGTTAAGACGCTGGGTTACATTGGGTTCAACGACGCCTATGGCGAGGGATGGCTCGGGGAGATATCGCGCTCGGCGAAGACAGCCGGCATCAAGCTCGTCGCCGACGAGAAATACAACCGCAACGACGCGTCCGTTACGGGTCAGGTGCTGAAGCTCGTCGCGGCGAACCCCGACGCGATCCTGATCGGGGCGTCCGGCACACCGGGTGCCACGCCGGAAAAAGAGCTGGTTGCACGCCACTACAAAGGCAAGATCTATCAAACGCACGGCGTCGCCAACCCGGACTTCTTGCGCGTGTGCGGGACCGACTGCAACGGAACGCTGCTGCCGATCGGGCCGATGCTCGTGTTCGAGCAGTTGCCCGACTCCAACCCGGTGAAGAAGGTCGCGGCGCAGTACATCACGCAATACGAGTCGAAGTACGGCAAGGATTCCCGAACAACGTTCGGCGGGCACGCGTACGACGCGTTCGCACTGTTGTCGAAAGCCGTTCCGGAAGCTCTCAAAAAGGCCAAACCCGGCACGAAGGAGTTCCGCGCGGCGCTGCGCGACGCGCTCGAGGCGAGCAACGTCGTCGGCACGCACGGCGTTTTTGTGATGAGCGACCAGGATCACAACGGACTCGACAACCGGGCGCGCGTGATGATCCGTATCGAGAACGGAAAGTGGATGCTCGCGAAGTGACGAGGGCGGGGCGTGGACCTGTCGATCGCCGCCTTTCTCACGCAGGACGGAGTCACCAATGGCGCGATCTACGCGCTGCTGGCACTCGCGCTGGTGTTGGTCTTCGCGGTCACGCGCATCATCTGGATTCCGTCCGGCGAATTCGTCACTTACGGCACGCTGACGCTGGCCGGGCTGCAACTCGGTAAGGCGCCGGGCACGGTCGGGCTCTTGCTGGGCGCTGCCGTCATCGCCGCCGCGATCGAGGCGGCGTCGACGATCCGCGCCGGCGAGTGGCGACGTTTGCCACTGCGGCTCGCCGGCTGGCTGACGCCGTCCCTGCTGATCGCCGGGCTCATCGTCTGGGCGGCGCCGCGCGGTATTCCGCTCGCCGCACAGATCGTTCTCACGCTGGCCGCCGTCACGGCACTTGGTCCGCTGCTCTATCGCATCGTTTACCGCCCGATCGCCGATGCAAGCGTGCTCGTGCTGCTCATCGTTTCGGTGGCGCTGCATTTCGTGATGACCGGACTGGGATTGTGGTTCTTCGGCGCCGAAGGCTGGCGCACGCCGGCGTTCACCGACGCGTCGTTCCAGCTCGACCGGATGACGTTCAGTGCCCAGAGCCTGCTGGTCGTGCTGACGAGCATCGTGCTGATCGGTGCGCTGTACGTGTTCTTTGGGCGCTCGCTGTACGGCAAGGCGCTTCGCGCAACGGCCGTCAATCGCGTCGGCGCGCGGATTGTGGGCATCTCGCCGAGCTTCGCGGGCACGCTGACTTTTGCGCTTTCCGCGCTGCTGTGCGCGTTCTGCGGCGTGCTGATCGGCCCGATCACGACGATCTACTATGACTCCGGGTTTCTCATAAGCCTGAAGGGATTTGTGGGCGCCATCATCGGCGGGCTCGTCAGCTATCCGCTCGCGGCGGCCGGCGCGTTGCTTGTCGGCCTCCTCGAATCGTTCTCGTCGTTCTGGGCAAGCGCGTTCAAGGAGGTGATCGTGTTCACGCTGATCATCCCCGTCCTGTTGTGGAGAAGTCTCACCACCCGTCATCACGACGAGGACGACTGACATGGCGAGCCCGGGCGGGGCGCGCATCGCGACGGCCGCGTTCGTCCTGGCGCTGGTCCTGCTGCCGCTGTTCGCGCCGCCGTTCTGGGTCACGCTCGGCAACTACATCGGGCTCTACAGCATCGTCGCGCTCGGTCTCGTGCTTTTGACCGGCGTTGCCGGGCAGACGTCTTTCGGCCAAGCCGCGTTCGTCGGCGTCGGTGCCTACACGACGGCTTACCTGTCGACGCGCTATGGTGTCTCCCCGTGGCTGACGCTGCCGGTGGGACTCGCGCTGACGCTCGTCGTCGCGCTGGCGCTCGGCTTCATCACGCTGCGGATGCAGGGTCATTACCTGCCGCTCGCCACGATCGCCTGGGGCATCAGCCTGTTCTTCCTGTTCGGGAATCTCGACTGGCTCGGTGGACATACGGGCCTGAGCGGCATTCCGGTGCTGGCGCTGGGAACGCTCGAACTGAAGGACGAGCGTTACTTCTACGCGCTGATCTGGACCATTGCGCTCGCGGCACTGTGGGCCACGCACAACCTGCTCGACTCGCGACAGGGCAGGGCGATGCGCGCGTTGAAGGGCGGTATCGAAATGGCCGAAGCGTTCGGCGTGAACGGCGCCAGGCTCAAGATCGTCGCATTCGTGTACGCGGCATTGCTGGCGTGCGTGTCGGGCTGGCTCTATGCGCATTTGCAGCGGTTCATCAACCCGACGCCGTTCGGCGTCAACCAGGGAATCGAGTACCTGTTCATGGCCGTGGTGGGCGGTGCTGCGAGCGTGTGGGGTGCGATCGTCGGCGCTACGCTGATCACGCTGCTGAAACAGATCCTGCAGGATGTGCTCCCGGCCGTTCTCGGGCGTGCCGGCAACTTCGAGACCGTCGTTTTCGGCGTGATGATGATCCTGCTGCTGCAGCACGCGCGCGACGGCGTGTGGCCGTGGGTCGAACGCCTGCTGCCCCGCCGCCCGCCTCGGCCCGTCCCGGACGCACCGCCACTGCCGCCGCGCGATGCCGCTCGCGCCGCGGTGCATGGCACGGCGCTGCTGGAAGTGCGGGCGGTCCGCAAGCAGTTCGGTGGGCTGGTCGCCGTGAGCGACCTGACGTTTGAGATCGGCAGTGGCGAAATCGTCGGTCTGATCGGTCCGAACGGCGCCGGGAAAAGCACGACGTTCGCGCTGATCAGCGGCGCGCTTCCACTGACCTCCGGAACGGTGCGGTTACGCGGCGAGTCGATCGGCTCGCGCGAACCCTATGCCATCGCGCGCCTTGGAATCGCACGCACGTTTCAGCACGTTCGCCTGCTCCCCCGAATGACCGTGCTCGACAACGTCGCATGCGGCGCATATCTGCGCGGACGCGCCGGTGTGGCGCGCGCGGCGCTGCGGCTCGATCGCGGGGAGGAGGCTCGGATTCGCGCCGCCGCTTCGAGAGCCATCGCCCGGGTTGGGCTTGCCGAGCACCAGCACGACGATGCCGCAAGTCTCCCGCTCGGCAAGCAACGCATCGTCGAAATCGCACGCGCACTCGTGGCGGACCCGGCGCTGCTCCTTCTCGACGAACCTGCGGCGGGGCTGCGCTACCTCGAAAAGCAGGCGCTTGCGGAATTGCTGGGGTCACTGCGCGCCGAAGGCATGACGATCCTTCTCGTCGAGCACGACATGGAGTTCGTCATGCACCTGACGGATCGGGTGGTCGTCATGGACTTCGGCGAGAAACTCGCTGAGGGTGCGCCAGCCGACATCCAACGCGATCCGCGCGTGCTCGAGGCATACCTTGGCGGCGTGTGACGTGGACGAGCTGTTCGCGCGGTGTTGCACTGCGCTTGGCGACGCCGGATCGTGCGCAACGTGACCGAGCGGCGTGACGTATCGCGCGAACGGTTCGCCGCAGTCGCGACGGACGCGCTGGACGTGGAGGCGTTGTCCGTGGCCTACGGCAAGGTACTCGCCGTGCGCGACGTTTCGCTGCGCGTGCCGCCGGGCACGATCGCGACGGTGATCGGCCCCAACGGCGCGGGAAAGACTACGCTGCTCGCCGCGATCGCCGGCCTTTTGCCATCCCGGGGCACGGTACGTTGTTTCGGCGAAGACGCTTCGACCTGGCCGGTCGAGGAACGGGCGCAACGCGGGATCGTGCTCGTGCCCGAGAAGCGCGAACTCTTCTCGTCGATGAGCGTCGGCGACAATCTGCAACTGGGCGGCTTCGTGCGCCGGAGGGATCGCGGTCAGGCGTCGCGTCTCGCGGACGTCTATGCGCGGTTTCCGCGGCTCGCCGAACGGCGCGACCAGCTCGCCGGAACGCTGTCGGGGGGCGAACGGCAGATGCTGGCGCTGGCGCGCGCGCTGATGGCGGCGCCGCGGTTGCTGTTGCTCGACGAGCCGTCGCTGGGACTCGCGCCGCGGGTCGTGCGGGACATTTTCGCGATCATTTCGGCGCTTCGCGCGACCGGCGTTGCAATCCTTCTGGTCGAGCAGAACGCACGCGCGGCGCTCCAGGTGGCGGACTACGGCTACGTGCTGGAAACGGGTGAGCTCGCGTTCGAAGGTCCGAGTGCCTCGCTGGCGTCCAACCCGCGTGTCGCGGCGACGTATCTGGGTCACGCGGGCGGCTCCGCGTCGGCGGTGTGATCTCCGGGGGTCGCCGACGGAAGGCGGGCGCGCGTGAGACGTGGTTCAATCCCGGTTGAACGGGGGCGGTCCGACCCCATGTCCCCTCGAGGGCGATGTGTTTTCTGCTGCCTCGACCATTTCGCAAAGGATTACCGTGCCCGATTCATCGCTGTCCGATCTTCCTGCACCGCTCGTCGCCAATGCGGAGCGGCTGCTGCTGGCGCCTGCGGGCCTCGATCTCGACCGCATCTCAGGTGTGCTCGCGTCGATCCATGCTCACGACGTGGACTTCGCGGATTTCTATTTCCAGCACTCGTGCTTCGAGAGCTGGAGCCTGGAGGAGGGCATCGTCAAGGCGGGAACGTTCAGCATCGACCGCGGCGTGGGCGTGCGCGCCGTCAGCGGCGACAAGCAGGCGTTCGCCTATTCCGACGACATCTCGTTCGAGGCGCTGGACGAGGCGTCGAAGGCCGTTCGCGCGATCGGGCGCCAGGGACAGTCCGCCTCGACGCCGCTCGGCGAGCGCGGGCGCACGCGGTTGCTGTACCCGACATCCGATCCCGTCATGAGCCTCGGTGACGCCGACAAGGTGGCGCTGTTGACGCGCCTCGAGCGGGAGGCGCGCGCGCTCGATCCGCGCGTGGTGCAGGTGATGGCGTCGCTCGCCGGCGAGCACGAGACCGTGCTCATCGCACGCAGCGACGGCGTGCTCGCGGCCGACGAGCGGCCGCTTGTCAGAATCTCGATCACGGTGATCGTCGAGGAGAGCGGTCGGCGCGAGCAGGGGCACGCGGGCGGTGGCGCGCGCCTCGATTACGGCTACTTCTCGGACGTCCAACTCAAAGGGTTCGCGAAGGCGGCGGTCGACCAGGCGCTCGTCAACCTCGCCGCGCGGGAGGCGCCGGCGGGGAACATGACGGTCGTGCTCGGCAACGGCTGGCCGGGCATCCTGCTGCACGAGGCGATCGGCCACGGCCTGGAAGGTGATTTCAACCGCAAGGGCACCAGCGCGTTTTCCGGCCGCGTCGGCCAGCGCGTCGCGGCGCCGGGCGTCACGGTCGTCGACGACGGTACGCTCGGCGAGCGGCGCGGCTCGCTCAATCTCGACGACGAAGGCAATCCGAGCCAGCGCACCGTGCTGATCGAGGACGGCATCCTGCGCGGGTACATGCAGGACCGGATGAACGCCGGGCTCATGGACACCGGTCCCACCGGCAACGGGCGTCGCGAATCGTTCGCGCATCTGCCCATGCCGCGGATGACGAACACGATCATGATGGCCGGCACGCACGATCCCGCCGAGATCATTGCGTCGGTCAAGCGTGGGCTGTACGCGGCGAATTTCGGCGGCGGCCAGGTCGACATCACCAGCGGCAAGTTCGTGTTCTCGGCCGCCGAGGCCTACATGATCGAGGACGGCAAGATCACGTACCCGGTCAAGGGTGCGACGCTGATCGGCAACGGACCCGATGCGCTGACGCGCGTGTCGATGGTGGGCAACGATCTCGAGCTCGATTCCGGCGTGGGCACCTGCGGCAAGGAAGGCCAGAGCGTTCCGGTCGGTGTCGGCCAGCCCACGGTTCGCATCGACGGCCTGACCGTCGGCGGAACGTCCTGACGGCGCGGGCCGGTTGCCTGGCTTGCCGCCTGCGCGATCGCGAGCGCCGTACGGCGCGTTGGCGGAGACTTAATGCAGCGGGCCGGCGGTTGGCGCGTCGGACATCGGGGGCGCGGGCGACGCGTGATGGCACACGACGCGCCATCCGTACGGCGTTCTCATCAGCACGTTGGTGGCGACCGCCGCGCCGCGCGCACTGCCGCCTTCCGCCTGCAGATGCTCGATCGCGCTTTGCATCGCGAGTCCGACGGTCTCGAGTAACACCACCTGATCGAGTCGAAACGTGAGTTTGGTTGCGCCGGAGAACAGCTGATCGAAGCTGTGGCGAACGGATTCGTAACCCACGTGGCGCATACCGCCGGGATGGATGCACACGATGTCCTCGTCGTCCGCCCATGTTCCCATCATCGCGTCGATGTCCCGCGTTTCGAAGGCCCGGTAGAACGCCTGCGTGACGTCCTGCGGCGACGTGTAGATGGGAGGTGTGCGGGCCGTTGCCATGACGATCGTTGTCAGCGCGGTTGCGAAGCCTGCGCCGGGTCCGAATGCGCGCGGGCCAGATTGTAGACCAACTCCGGCGACAGTTCGCGCATGCACCGAAAATGCCCGAGCGGGCACACGCGTTCGAAGCAGGGGCTGCACGCGATGTCGATGCGCGCAATCCGGGCCGTCGGCGACAGCGGCGGCGTGTACACCGGCGAGGAGGATCCGAACAGCGCGACGAGCGGTGCGCGGACAGCCGCTGCGGCGTGCATCAGCCCCGAGTCGTTGCTGATCACGAGGGCGGCCTTCGACATCAGGTCGATCGCCGTGCCGAGGTCGGTGCGGCCCGTGAGGTCATGCACATTCCGGCCCTCCTTGCCGAGTGCCTCGACGAGTGCGGCCGCGGCATCGCGATCGTTTGGCGAGCCGAGGATCCAGATCGCGTGGCCGTCGTCGGCGAGACGCCGGGCCACCGTGGCGAAGTGTGCGGCCGGCCAGCGTTTCGCCGGACCGTATTCGGCGCCGGGGCAGAGCACGGCCACCGGGCGCGCCTGCGTCAGGCCGAGCGCACGCATCGCGGCGGTTGCGTTCGCTTCGTCGGGGACGAGCACCGGCGCGACCGCAGGTTCGCCCTTCGCCTGCGGCGCAGCGACGAGCGCGCGGTAGCGGGCGACCAGTTGCGGGAACGCGTGACGGTCGAGGCGACGCGCGTCCGTCAGCAGGCCGTAACGAGACTCCCCCACATACCCGATCCGCTCGGGGACGCGCGCGAACCACGGCAGCAGCGCCGATTTCCACGTGTTCGGCAACACGTACGCGCGCGCATAGCGGGCATTGCGAAGCGCCATCCCAAGCTTGCGGCGCGCTCGCCACGCAAATTCGCCGTGGGCAGCGGGTGCTTCGAGTATCCGGTGGACGCCTCGCATTCGCGCGTAGACGGGTCCGCACCACGGCGGCGCCACGACGTCGATCAGCGCGGGGTCGGCAGGGTCCTCGACAAGCGCTGCGATCAGCGGCTCCGACAGGATCGCGTCGCCTACCCACGACGGCGCGATGACGAGGATGCGCTTCGCATCGACGGGCGCGTTCACGCCGTCATCCGCACCGACGACGCCTGTCGCCTCAGTGCCCCGCTTGCGCGTCGCCTTCGAGCCGGTAGCGTGTGCCGCAGTACGGACACATCGCCTCGCCCGCGCCGGCCACGTCGAGAAAGACACGCGGATGCGAACTCCACAGCGGCATCGCGGGGTTCGGGCAGTAGATGGGCAGGTCGTCGGCATGCACGACGACGGCCGACGCCGCTGGCGATGTCATACGATCGACAGCCATTCTGCATGCGCCGTGTCGCGTCCGTTGACGGTGTCGAAGAACATCGTCTGCAGCCGTTCGGTGATCGGGCCCCGGCGGCCGTCGCCGATCGGCCGATGATCAAGCTCCCGGATTGGGGTGACTTCCGCGGCCGTGCCCGTGAAGAACGCCTCGTCGGCGACGTAGAATTCGTCGCGCGTGATGCGGCGCTCGGCCACCGGGATGCCGATCTCGCCCGCGAACTGGATGATCGTCTCCCGGGTGATGCCGGCCAGCGCCCCGCCGGACAGATCGGGCGTGTGCAGCTTGCCGTCGCGGACGAGGAACACGTTCTCGCCCGATCCTTGGCACACGTATCCCTGCGGATCGAGCAGCATTGCCTCTTCGTAGCCATCGTGCGTCGCTTCCTGATTGGCGAGGATCGACACGGCGTAGTTGCAGACGGCCTTCGCGCCGCACATCGTGATGTTCGGATGGTGATGCGTGTACGACGACGTCTTGACGCGAATGCCCTTCTCGAGCCCGTCGGCGCCGAGATAGGTGCCCCACGGCCACGCGGCGATGGTGACCATCACCGGGTTGGACTTCGCCGCGACGCCCATCGCCTCGGACCCGTAGAACGCAAGAGGACGCAGATAGCACGACTCGAGCTTGTTGTCGCGCACGCAGGCGCGCTGTGCTTCCATCAGCGTGTCGATCGTGTACGGAATCTGCATGCCGAAAATCCGTGCAGACCGGAACAGACGCTCGGTATGGTCGCGCAGCCTAAAAATCGCGGGTCCGCGCCCCGTCATGTAGCAGCGGACGCCCTCGAACACACCCATGCCGTAGTGGAGTGTATGGGTGAGCACATGGGTGGTCGCATCGCGCCACGGCACCATTTTGCCGTCGTACCAGATCCATCCGTCGCGGTCGGCCATCGACATGGCGGCTCATCCCCTGCTGTCAGAAGCGGCCGATTTTAGCAGCACGGCCTCCCACAGCGCATGTACTGCGGCGCGGTGGTCGAGCAGCGGCGCGGCGTCCACGCGGGCGTGCGGCGCCCCGGTGAGGCGCACCTGATGCTGGAGCCGCCGGTATTCACGATAGGCGTCGGCGGCAGCGCGCGCCAGCGCTTCGGGAACGAGCGCTGCGTCCGCTGCCACCAGGAGCAGCGCGATGTTGCCGGCGTTGCGCGTCAGCGACGGATGCGCGTGTGCGTGCGCCAGAACCAGGTGCTGGACGACGAATTCGATGTCGACCATGCCGCCGCTGTCGTGCTTGACGTCGAACAGCGGTGTGCGATTGACGTGCCCGGCGGCCATTCGCGCACGCATCGCGACAATGTCGGCCGCCAGCGACGCGCAATCGCGCGGCAGTCGCAACACCGCCTCGCGCGTCGCCTCGAACGCGGCGCCGACGGCCGGGTCGCCCGAGACGAAGCGTGCGCGCGTCAGCGCCTGGTGCTCCCACGTCCACGCTTTCTCGCGCTGGTACCGGTCGAAGGCCGACGCGCTCGATACGAGGAGTCCCGCCGCGCCGTCCGGGCGAAGCCGAAGGTCGGTGTCATACAGCCGTCCTGCGCCCGTCGCGCTGGTGAGCCACGTATTGACACGCTGCGCGAGCCGCGCATAGCGTGCCGGTTCGGACTGTCCGTCGCCGGACGCGTCGTAGAGGAACACCAGGTCGAGGTCCGACGCGTAGCCCAATTCCTTGCCGCCGAGCTTGCCGTACCCGATCACCGCGAATCGTGGTCGCGCGATGTCCGGGTGCGGCACCTGTCGCCAGCCTTGATCGAGCGTCGCCTCCAGGATCGTATCGGCAAGCGCGGACAGATGATCGGCCAGGCGCTCAATCGTGAGCTGGCCCGCGAGATCCTGCACGAGCAGGCGGAACGTATGCGCATGTTTGAAGTGACGAAGTGCGTCCATGCCGCTCTCGGCATCGTCGTTGCGAGCCGCCAGCATCTCGGCAAGCTCGGTACGCCAGGTGGCCCAGTCGGGCTCGGCGAGCAGCACGCGCGCGTCCAGCAACTCGTCGAGCAAGAGCGGCCGGCGGGTCAGGTAATCCGCAGCCCACGCGGACGTCCCCATCAGCTGCGCAAGCCGCGGAAGCAGCGGCGGATGCTCGATCAGCAGCGCGAGGTAGGCACTGCGGCTCGCGACGGCGTCGAGCAGGTCCAGCAGCCTTCTGAATACCGCGTCGGGCGTGGCGACCGGGCTTCGCTGCGTCGCGGCGGCCGCGAGGAGGCGCGGCATGAGCCGGTCGAACCGTTCGCGCGACGCCGC
>JBDTNI010000020.1:0-11504 GCA_039933815.1 Betaproteobacteria bacterium | reverse complement strand
GTCCCCGGTCCGATCGTCACTTCCGCGCCGACGGTCGTGAACGGACCGATGTCGACATCGTCGGCAATCCGCGCGGCCGTATCGACCAGCGCCGTGGGGTGAATCGTCGGCACGCTGCGGAGGGACGCTATACCGGGAGTTCCGGCACCGGCGGCACGTCGCGGATCGCCGCCAGCAGCTGCGCCTCGCACACCACCTGATCGCCGACCGTCGCGCGCGTGCGGAAGCGGCCCACGCCGCGCACGGCGCGCTCGAGGTGTGCATCCAGCACGAGCGTATCCCCGGGAAAGACCTGCCGTTTGAAGCGGGCTTCGTCGATGCCGGCAAACAGCACGAGTTGGCTGCCGTCACGGCGCGCGACGTCCGACAGCATCGTCAGGAGGCCCGCGACCTGCGCCATCGCTTCGATGACGAGCACGCCGGGCATCACCGGATAGTTCGGGAAATGCCCCTGAAAGAAAGGCTCGTTCGCCGTCACATTCTTCATGCCGCGCAGGAACTTCCCCGCTTCCCAGTCGAGCACGCGGTCGACGAGCAGCATCGGATATCGGTGGGGCAGCAATCGCCGGATCATGCCGATGTCGAGTTCGCTCATCGCCGCTCCAAGCGCGCGAGATCCATCACCGGGCGTGCTGCGTCGATCATTTTGACTCCCCCTTGGTCGCATGAGCCGGCCGCGCCGCTTCGGACGCGTTCTCCAGCAAACGGATACGATTGGCCATCTGCCGCAGCCGCCGCACCTGTGAGGCAACGAACTTCCACTCGCCGTGTGGAAGCGCCGGAAACGTGCCGGTGTAGACGCCTGGCGCGAGGATCGAGTTGAACACCAGCGTCGCGGCCGACACCGTCGTTCCCGCGCAGATCTCGAGGTGCCCCGATATCATCGCAGCGCCGCCGATCCGGCAGCCGCGACCGATTCGCGTGGAGCCGGCGATGCCGACGCATCCGGCGATGGCCGTGTGCGCGCCGATCACGCAGTTATGGCCGATCTGGATCTGGTTGTCGAGCTTGACGTCGTCTTCGATCACCGTGTCGTCGATCGCACCCCGATCGATCGTCGTATTGGCGCCGATCTCAACGTCCGCGCCGATGACCACGCGTCCGACTTGCGGGATCTTGCGCCACACGCCGTCGTCGAGTGCGAGACCGAAGCCATCGGCGCCGATCACCGCACCGCTGTGAATCAGCGTTCTCGGTCCGATCACGCAGCGCGGATAGACGGTCACCCGTGCGTCGAGAACGGCGTCGTCACCTATCGCGGCTTCATCCCCTATCACGCAGTGCGCGCCGACGACGGCGCGCGCACCGACGCCGGCGCGCGGTCCGACGACGGCAAATGCGCCGATCGCCGCGCTGGCGTGGATCGCGGCCGACGCGTCGACGCTCGCGAGCCGATGCACGCCGGCCTCCACCGGCGGCGCCGGATGCAGCAGTGCCGCGACACGGGCGTAGGCCGCGTACGGATTGGCGGTCAGCAGCTTCGGCAGCGCGGTCGCGTCCGCCGCATCCAGCGGCACGATCACGGCGGACGCTCGCGTGGAGGCGAGCTTCGTGCGGTGACGGAGGTGAGCCAGGAACGCGATCGCCCCGGGACCGGCGCCTTCGAGAGACGCTACGCGGTGGATGCGAACGCTGCCGTCGCCGTCGAGTTCCGCGCCGGCCGAACGGGCGAGTTCTGCAAGGGAGAACGACACAGCGTCGCCGGTGGCAGCCATCGCAGCCGGCGATTTACACGCGTGCGGCCGTTCGTCCCGTCACTTGTCCGCGAGCGCCTTGATCACCTTGTCGGTGATATCGATGCGCTGGCTGGCGAACACGACCGGGTCCTGCAGGATGAGGTCGAACTTCTCGGACTCGGCGATCTGCTGGATCACCTTGTTCGCGCGTTCCTGGATGCCGGAAAGCTCCTCGTTGCGGCGCAGGTTGAGATCCTCGCGGAACTCGCGCTGCATCCGCTGCAGGTCCCGCGACTGATTCGCGAGATCGCGCTCGCGGTTGCGCCGATCGGCCTCGGCCATCGTCGCGCCGTCCTTGTCGAGCAGCGTCTGCAGATCGCGAACCTGCTTGGCGAGCTTCTGGATCTCGGCGTCGCGCGTCGCAAATTCCTTTTCGATCTTTGCCTGCGCCCGCTTGGCGGGCGTGGCCTCGCGAAAGAGCCGCTCGGTGTTGACGAACCCGAGCTTGTATTCGATCGCCGACGCCGTCCCGGCCGCCATCGCGAGCAGGACCGCGACGCATAGCGCCGCGCCGCGGCGCCGGGCTGTCGAATTCGCCTGTCGCGCGCCGGGCGCCATCAGAACGCCGCGCCTGCCTGGAACTGGAACCGCTGTTCGCGATCGCCCTCGCGCGAATTGAGCGGAATGGCGTAGCTGAACTTCAGCGGTCCGATCGGTGAACTCCAGGCGAGCCCCACCCCCGCCGAATACCGGAACGACTCGACTTCCGACTGCGCGCCGTCCGCGTAAATCTGGCCGGCGTCCGCGAAGATGCTGGCGCGCACCGCTTTGTCGCCCTTCAGCAGCGGGTAGAACATCTCGAGATTGCCGATGACCTTGCGTTTTCCGCCCAGCGCGTTGCCGAACTCGTCGCGCGGACCGAGCGACGCGGTGTCGTAGCCGCGCACGGAGTTGACGCCGCCGGCGAAGAAAGATTTGAAGAATGGCAACGGCTTGCCCGAGTACCCGTTGCCGTAGCCGACTTCGGCACGCGCGAGCACCACGAGATTGCCGTATATCGGCCAGTACAGCGAGTGCGTGTATTGAACCTTGTAGTACGCGAGGTCTCCGATCGGCAACCCGGTCTCGAGGAGCACACTTTGCAGCTGGCCCTTCGTCGGATAAAGGATGTCGTCCCGCGTGTCGCGCGACCAGCCGGCCGTCAGGATGTACGCGTCGGTCGTGGCGCCGAACTGGTTGACGAAGTTGACGTACACGGGCGGCGAATCGCTGAACAGCGTGATGTCGGTGTGCTCGAAGCGCCCGCCGAAATTGATCGTATCGGTCTCGGTGATCGGCACGCCGAACCCGATGGCGGCGCCGAGCGTCTTCGACGCGTACTGGGCGATCGCGAGCCCCGTCGGGTCCAGGCTTTTCTGGTACGCCTCGATCGTGCGCGACACGCCGTCGACCGTGTAATACGGCTCGGTGTAGACAACCGAGTACTGCCGGTTGTAGCGACTGGTGTTGACGCCCACCGCGAGCGCGTTGCCGGACCCGAAAATGTTCTGCTGCGAGATCGACGCGTTGAGTACGATGCCTTCGGCACTCGAATAGCCGATACCCGCCAGCAGATTGCCGGTGGACTTCTCCGTCACGGCGACGTCGATGTCGATCTGGTCGGGCGCACCGGGAACCGGTGGTGTCTCGACGGTGACGTCTTCGAAGTAGCCGAGTCGCTTGACGCGAACCTTCGACCGCTCGATCCGCGGACCGTCGTACCACGCGTTCTCCTGCTGCCGAAACTCGCGGCGGATGACCTCGTCACGCGTCTTCGGATTGCCGCTGATGTTGATCTTGCGCACGTACGCGCGCCGGCCCGGGTCCACGTAGAACGTGAACGAGGCGGTGTGCTGGTCGCGGTCGAGTTCGGGCACCGCATTGACGTTGGCGAACGCGTAGCCCTCCGCGCCCAGACGGTCCGACACGTCCTTTGCGGACGCCTGCAGCTTTTCGCGCGAGAACACCTCGCCCTGCTTGATCCGGATGAGGCGCTCGATCTCATCGGCGGGAACCACGAGATCCCCGGCGACCCGCACGTTGCCGACGTTGTACGGCGCGCCCTCGGTGATGTTGAGCGTGATGTAGATGTCTTCCTTGTCCGGCGTGATCGACACCTGCGTCGAATCGACGTTGAACTCGAGGTAGCCGCGGTTCTGGTAGTAGCTTCGCAGCGTCTCGAGGTCGGCCGCCAGCTTCTGCTTCGAATACTGGTCGTTCTTCGTATACCAGGTCAGCCAGCCCGGCGTCGTCAGTTGCATCTCCGACAACAGCTGCTTCTCGGTGAACGCCTTCGCGCCGACGATGTTGATCCGTGTGATCTTCGCCGAGTCGCCTTCCTCGATCGTGAAATTGATCGCGACCCGGTTGCGCTCCTGCGGCGTGACGGTGGTCTGCACGTTGGCCGCGTACTTGCCCCGCGTGATGTACTGGCGCTTCAGCTCCTGCTCGGCCCGGTCGAGCGCCGAGCGGTCGAAGATGCGCGCCTCGGCAATGCCGATGTCCTTTAACGCCTTCTTGATGGTGTCGGTGTCGAATTCCTTGTTGCCGACGTAACTGATCGAGCTGATCGTCGGCCGCTCCTGCACGGCGACGACGAGCACGTCGCCCTGGGCCTCCAGCCGCACGTCGCGGAAAAAGCCGGTCGCGTACAGCGCCTTGACCGCATCGGAGATCTTTTCGTCGGTGACCCGGTCGCCCACCTTGATTGGCAGATAGTTGAAGACCGTGCCGGCCTCGGTGCGCTGCACGCCCTCGACGCGTATGTCACGCACGACGAAGGGATCGACCGCCCAGGCGTACACCGACAGCGCCGACGCGATGACGCCGGCGAGCAGTGCGGGGCGACGCGCGCGAGCGCGCCTAATGGGCGTGTTGCTGGACACTAGAACAGGCGGGAAACGTCATTGAAGAGTGCCAAGGCCATCAGGACGGCGAGCATCGCCATGCCGATGCGCTGACCGACCTCGAATGCACGATCGGACACGGGACTGCCTTTGATAATTTCGGCGAGATAATACAGTAAATGTCCGCCATCCAGTAGCGGGACGGGCAACAGGTTCAGCACGCCGAGGCTGATGCTGATCAGCGCGAGGTAGCTGACGAACGCCAGCGGGCCCGCCTGCGCGGACTGGCCGGCGATGTCCGCCATCGTCAGCGGCCCGCTGAGGTTCTTCAGCGACGCGGCGCCCGTTACTATCCTGCCGAGCATTCGGACGGTGAATGTCGACAGCTCCCACGTCTTGCGCACGCCCTGCAGCAGCGATTCGCCAACGCCGTAGCGCACGATCACCGCCGAGCGTTCGGCCACGTCCGGGTCGATGCGCAAACGGAGACCGGCAAGCCCGATGCGCCGGCCGTTCTGCTCGACGGCCTCGGCCACGACCGGCACGTCCCGCGCAGTGCCGGCGCGCTCGACGCGATAGGTGAGCGTCTCGCCGGGATGCGCGTTGGTCAGCGACGCGACGTCGCCCGGCGAGCGCATCGGCTTGCCGTCAACCGCGACGATCCGGTCGCCGTTCGCGATGCCCGCACGCTCCGCGGGCTTGCCCGGCAACACGCGGTCGACGATCGGCGCACCCAGGTCCGCCCGCAGGCCGAGTGCCGTCAGCGGATTGGTCTCCCAGTCGTCCGTGCTCATCGACGCGAGCGAAAGTTCGTGCAGCACCGGCGCCTGTTCGCTACCGTCGCGAACGAGCCCCAGCACGACCCGGTCGCGCCCTTGCGCCCGGACGACGCGCCAGCGCAGTTCCTGCCAGCTCGAGACCGGTTCGCCATCGGCCGAAACGACGCGATCGCCGGCACGGACGTCAGCCTGCGCGGCGGCACTCGCGGCAGGCGGATCGGCGAGGAGCGCCCGCTGTCCCGGTACGCCGGCGACGAACGTACCCGCGAACAGCAGCACGGCGAGCAGCAGGTTCGCCAGCGGGCCCGCCGCGACAATGGCGAATCGACGCCACACCGATTTGCGGTTGAACGCCCGCGGCAGATCGGCGGCAGCGACCGGGCCTTCGCGCTCGTCGAGCATCTTCACGTAGCCACCCAGCGGAATCGCCGACAGCGCCCACTCGGTGCGGTCGCGGCCCAGGTGCCGGGACCAGACCAGCCGGCCGAACCCCACCGAGAAGCGCAGCACGCGCACGCCGGCGAGCCGGGCGATCACGTAGTGTCCGAGTTCGTGGAACACGACGAGCACGCCGAGCGTCACGGCGAAGGCAACGACCTTGTAGAGGGTGTCGATCATCGGAACGAGATCCTGTCAGCCCCGCGACGTGGCGCACGCAGTAGCGGCACGAGCAAGCTCCGTGTCATGCGGCGAGCGACACATCGGCCCGGGGCGGCAGCCGCAGCGCGGTCCGCGCGAGTCGTCGCGCGTCGGCATCGGCATTGACGGCATCATCGAGCGTTGCGATCGCAAAGACGCGGCGCTCGTTCAATACCGCGTCGCAGCAGCGTGCGATATCGCTGAAACGCGCCGCGCCGTCGAGAAACGCGCCGACGGCGACTTCGTTGGCGGCGTTGAGCGCGATCGGCGCACCGGCGTCCGCCTCCAGGGCCGCGTACGCGAGATCGATGCACGGGAAACGGTGCCGGTCGGCGGGCTCGAACGTCAGCGCGGCCAGCGTCGCCCAATCAAGCGGCGCAACGCCGCCGTCGATGCGATCAGGCGCGGCGAGCGCCTGTGCGATCGGCGTTCGCATGTCGGGATTGGACAGCTGGGCGAGAACGGAACCGTCGACGTATTCGACGAGCGAATGTACGACGCTCTGCCGGTGGACGACGACGTCGATCGATGCCGCGTCCGCGCCGAACAGCCAGTGCGCCTCGATGACCTCCAGGCCCTTGTTCATCATCGTCGCCGAATCGACGGAAATCTTGCGGCCCATCGACCACGTCGGATGCCGGCACGCTTCGTCGGGTGTGACGCGGTCGAAATCGACATCGGGCCGGCCGTGGAACGGCCCGCCGGACGCCGTGAGCACAATGCGGCGAACGCCGTGCGCGGCGGGATTCCGGCAATAACCCATGGGCAGGCACTGCAGCACGGCGTTGTGCTCGCTGTCTATGGGCATCAGCTCCGCGCCCCCGGCAGCGGCCGCGTCCATGAACAGACCACCGCCGATGACGAGCGCTTCCTTGTTCGCGAGCAGGATACGCTTGCCGGCGCGCGCAGCTGCGAGCGTGGCCGGCAAGCCGGCGGCCCCGACGATGGCCGCCAGCACGATGTCGACGTCGGCGAGCGTCGCCGCTTCGCGCAGTCCGTCGTCGCCGGCGACTACCCGCGTCGGCAGTCCTTCCGCGGCCAGCGCACGCTGCAGCGACGCGGCCGCGTCGCGATCCTGCATCGCGGCGAGCGGCGGCCGGAACCGGCGGCACAGCTCGAGGAGCTTGACGTCGTTGCGGTGGGCGGCGAGCGCCGCGACACAAAAGCGATCCGGATGACGCGCGACGACGTCGAGCGTGGACGCGCCGACCGATCCGGTGGCGCCGAGGACGCTGATCGCGCGGCGTTTCATGTGCGGGCGACGAAGGCGAGCACGGCCAGCGCGACCGGCGGCATCGCGGCCAGCAGCGCGTCGGTGCGATCGAGGATACCGCCGTGACCGGGCAGCAGCGTACCGCTGTCCTTGACGCCGGCGCGGCGCTTCAGCAGCGATTCGTGGAGATCGCCGATGATCGACAGCGCGGCGACCGCGGCGGCGAACGCGATCCACCCCGCGATGACGCCCGGTGTCGTGGGCAGGCCCGTCCGTGGCGCCAACGGAACGAGTGCAAGCGCGTAGACGATGACCGCGGCGATTCCGCCCCACGCCCCTTCCCACGACTTCCCCGGACTGATCGCCGGGGCGAGCCTGCGCCGGCCGAACGCACGACCGGCGAAATAGGCGGCGGTGTCGGCAACCCAGACGATCGCCATCGCCGCGAGCACGAGCCACGGCGAGCGCGCCTGCAGTTCGACGACGGCGACGAGCGCGCCGAGCAGCACGACGACGGCAATCGACGCTCGAATCCACGCGGCACGCGGCTGGCGGTCGAGGAGCACGCAGGGTGTCCCCACCACGAGCCAGAACAGCGTCGCTGCACCGCAAACGACGGCGACCACCCACGACGGCCAACCGCTCCCAGGCACCGGAGGCGCCCACGCGAGCAGCGCGATCCCCGCCACGACCATTGTGCAGACCAGCGCGAGCAATCCGCGACGGCCAAGTCCAATGAGTCGTCCCCATTCATGCGCACCGGCGACGAGGATGGCCAGAACGGCGACCGCCCATCCGGACGGCGGCAGCAGGAACAGCGCGCCGAGCACGACGACGATCAGCACCACCGCGGTGGCGATGCGGGTGACGAGCACGGACGATCCCGGCGTGCGGCTGGAGCCCGTCGCCGCGCTCACGCGTCCTGCACCTGCGCGCGCGGTTCCGCGAGCGCGTGCACCTGCTCGCTCGTCCGGCCATAGCGCCGCTCGCGCATGCCGAATGTCTCGACCGCCGCGCGCAGGGCGGACTCGTCGAAATCGGGCCACAGGAGGTCGGTGAAGTAGAGCTCGGTATACGCGAGCTGCCACAGCAGGAAATTGGAGATTCGCTTCTCGCCGCCCGTCCTGATGAACAAGTCAGGCTCGGGTGCATAAGCCATCGCGAGGTACGGCTCGAATGCCTCGGGCATCAGCGGACGGTCGACGGCGAGTGCTTCGGGGTGGGCGGCGAAGTAACTTCGCGCCGCCTGCGCAACGTCCCAGCGGCCGCCGTAGTTTGCGGCGACGGTGAACGTGAGCCGCGTGTTCGCCGCCGTCAGCGCTTCGCCGGCCGCCACGAGATCGCGGATTCGCCGGTCGAAACGCGACGTATCGCCCACGACGCGGAAGCGGATTCCGTTCGCATGCAGCCGCGCGACCTCGATGTCGAGCGCGCGCGCGAACAGATCCATCAGGATCGACACCTCGTCGGCGGGACGGCGCCAGTTCTCGCTGGAGAACGCAAAGAGCGTCAGGTATTCGATGCCGAGTTCGATCGCCGCGCGCACCGTGGCCCGGACCGACTCGACGCCCTTGCGGTGGCCGGCCACGCGCGGGAGCAGACGCCGGTTCGCCCAGCGGCCGTTGCCGTCCATGATGATCGCCACATGCCGCGGCGTCGATCGCGCCGCCGGGATTGCCCGCGTCGAGCTCGTGAACATCAGATCGCCATCAGGTCGGCTTCCTTCGCCTGCAGGAGCTGGTCGACCTCGGCAATGACGCGATCGGTCAGCTTCTGCAGATCGTCGTGCGCTCGTCGTTCGTCGTCCTCGGAACAGGCCTTGTCCTTGGCGAGTTTCTTGAACTGCTCGTTGGCATCGCGGCGAACGTTGCGCACCGCCACCTTCGCTGCTTCGGCGTCCTTGTGCACGACCTTGATCAGGTCGCGGCGACGCTCCTCGGTCAACGCGGGCATCGGCACGCGAATCAGGTCGCCGGAAGTTGCCGGATTGAGCCCCAGGTCGGACTCGCGGATCGCCTTCTCCACCACCGGGATCATCTTCTTCTCCCACGGCTGCACGCCGATGGTCCGCGGATCCGCAAGCGTGACGTTCGCCACCTGCGAAAGCGGCATCGACGACCCGTAGTAATCGACGTGAATATGATCGAGCAGGCCGGTGTGCGCACGGCCCGTGCGCACCTTGGCGAGATCATTCTTCAGGGTTTCGACCGAGCGCTGCATCTTCTGCTCGGCTGCTTTTCGGACGTCGCTGATCATGAGCTTCTCCAGGGGCGACGCTAGCAGCTGACGAGCGTTCCCACGTCTTCGCCGAAGACGACGCGCTTCAGCGCGCCCGGCACGAAGATCGAAAACACCTTGAGCAGCATGTTCTGGTCGCGGCACAGTGCCAGTGCCGTTGCGTCCATCACTTTCAGATTCTTGAAAATCGCCTCGTCGAACGTGAGCGTCGAATAGCGGCTGGCCGTCTTGTCCTGCAGCGGATCAGCCGTATACACGCCATCGACCTTCGTCGCCTTCAGCACGATGTCGACGCCCATCTCGCGTCCGCGCAGCGCCGCCGCGGTATCGGTGGTGAAGAACGGGTTGCCGGTGCCGGCGGCGAAGATCACGACGCGATGCGCCTCGAGGTGACGCAACGCCCGTCCTCGGATGTACGGCTCGGCGACCTGGTCGATCCGCAGCGCGGACTGCACGCGAGACTCGACGCCCGCACGCCGCAGCGCATCCTGCAGCGCAAGCGCGTTCATCAGCGTCGCGAGCATGCCCATGTAGTCGGCGGTCGCGCGGTCCATGCCCGCCGCGCCCGGTGCCACGCCGCGGAAGATGTTGCCGCCGCCGATGACGACGGCCACTTGCACGCCAAGGCGCACGACTTCGCCGATCTCGGCGACGATACGATCGATAGTCTCGCGCTCGATGCCGTAGCTGTCGCTTCCCATCAGCGCCTCACCCGACAGCTTGAGCAGGATGCGGCGGTACGCGGGAACGCGCGCCTGCGCCGGCGCAACGCCGGGAAGGGGGGCGATCACAGCCGCTGCACTGTCGGTTGGACCCATCAACGGCTCCTGCGTCGTAACGATGTCAGCCGCGCGTCATCGCCGCCACTTCGGCAGCGAAGTCGTCCTTGCGCTTCTCGATTCCCTCGCCGACGACGTACAGCACGAATCCGTTGACGCGTGCGTCCTGTGCCTTGACGATCGATTCGACGGTTTCCTTGTCATTTTTGACGAACGGCTGGGCGAGAAGCGTCACTTCCGCGAGAAACTTCGCGACGGCACCTTCTACCATTTTTTCGACGATGTTGGCAGGCTTGCCCGATTCCGCGGCGCGGGCGGATGCGATCGACCGCTCGTGCGCGACGACGTCGGCCGGCACATGATCGCGGCTGACCGCCATCGGCTTCGTCGCCGCGACGTGCATCGCCAGGTCCTTGCCGAGCGCCTCGTTGCCGCCGGTGTAATCGACGAGCACGCCGATCTTCGTGCCGTGCACATAGGACGAGATCCTGCCCTTCGCCTCGAGCCGCGCGAAGCGGCGGAGCGCGATGTTCTCGCCGATTTTCTGCACGAGTCCAACCCGGCGCGCCTCGACGGTTTCGCCCGAGCCCGTCGACCGCTCGGCCAGCGCGCCGACATCGGCCGGCTGGTCGCGTGCGACGATCTGCGCGACCTCGTTGGCGAACGCGCGGAAATCGTCGTTGCGCGCGACGAAGTCGGTCTCGCAGTTGATCTCGACCATCGCCGCCACCTTCGCGTCGGGCGCCGTGTACAGACCGATCACGCCCTCCGCCGCGACGCGTCCCGCGGCCTTGCTCGCCTTCGCGCCGCTCTTGATGCGCAACAGCTCCTCCGCCTTGGCGATGTCACCGGCCGATTCGGCGAGCGCCTTCTTGCACTCCATCATCCCGAGCCCCGTGCGCTGACGAAGCTCCATTACCGTACTCGCGGAAATTTCCGCCATGTCGTTACTCCAGTGTCATCGGTCGCCGGACCGCGATGTGCGCGGGCCGGCCGTGATTCGTTACGGGGCGACGGCGAAGGAACCGCCGTCCCGGCGCGGCCGGTCGGTCAGGCCGTGGCCTCGTCCGCGACTTCGACGAACTCGTCGCCGGACGACGCGATTTCCTGGATCGTCGTGCTCTTCCCTTCCAGCACCGCATCGGCGACCCCGCGCGCATACAGGCGGATCGCGCGGCTCGAATCGTCGTTGCCCGGGATGATGTACGCGATCGGATCCGGGTTGTGATTCGTGTCGACGACGGCAACGATCGGGATGCCGAGCTTCTTCGCCTCGGTGACGGCGATCTTGTGAT
>JBDTNI010000019.1:0-11509 GCA_039933815.1 Betaproteobacteria bacterium | reverse complement strand
CTTCCGACACGCCGGGCAGCATCGCAGCGGCCCGAAAGATTCACGCGCAGGCCGCACGTCCGAACATCTTCGTCAAGATCCCCGGCACCCCGGCGGGGCTCCCGGCGATCGAGGAGTCGATCTTCGCGGGCATCCCGGTCAACGTGACGCTGCTCTTCTCGCGCGATCAATACGTCGCCGCGGCAAACGCCTATCGGCGCGGCATCGAGCGCCGCGTCGAAGCCCGCCTGGATCCGCGTGTGGGTTCGGTCGCGTCGCTGTTCGTCAGCCGCTGGGACCGGAGCGTTGCGACACAGGTGCCCGCGGCGCTCGCGAACCGTCTCGGGATCGCGGTAGCGGGCGTCACGTACCGCGCGTATCGCGAGTCACTCGCGACGCCCGCCTGGCTCGCACTCGCGGCGAAGGGCGCGATGCCGCAGCGCCTGCTGTGGGCGAGCACCGGCACGAAAGACCCGAACGCGCCGGACACGCTGTACGTCGAAGCACTCGCCGCACCGGATACGATCAACACGATGCCGGAGAAGACCCTCACGGCCTTTGCCGACCACGGCAGCGTTCGCGGCACGCTGCGCGACGACGGCGGCGACGCGAGTGCGACGCTGGCCAGATTCGCGGCCGCGGGCGTCGACATCGACGCGCTGGCTTCGCGATTGCAGCGCGAAGGCGCGGAGTCGTTCACGAAATCGTGGACGGAACTGCTGCGCCGCATTGCCGACAAGCGTCGCGCCCTGCACGCCGAATCCGCGCGATGAACGCCGGTGCAGCGACCCGGCCCGCGCTGATCGGCAGGCCCGAGTGGCGCGCGCTGCTCGTTCACGCAGAGCAACTGAAGTCGCTGCACCTGCGCGACATCTTCGGCGAGGATTCCGAGCGCGGGACGCGCTTCAGCGCCGCGGCGGCAGGGCTGTACTTCGATTATTCGAAGAACCGCGTCAGCGACGAAACGCTGGCGCTGCTCTTCGCGCTGGCCGACGCGTGCGACGTGCGCGGGAGAATCGCGGCGATGTTCGCCGGCGCCACGATCAACGAGACCGAGCGCCGCGCCGTGCTGCACGTCGCGCTTCGCGCTCCGCGGACTGTGTCGATTCGCGTCGACGGGCGCGATGTGGTGCCCGATGTCCACGCCGTCATCGACCGCATGGGCGCATTCGCGGTGCGCGTGCGCAGCGGCGACTGGAAAGGCCACACCGGCCGGCGGATACGCAATATCGTCAACATCGGGATCGGCGGTTCCGACCTCGGACCCGTGATGGCGTACGAGGCACTTCGTCACTACAGTGATCGGGACCTATCGCTGCGCTTCGTCTCGAACGTCGACGGCACCGATTTCACGGAAGCCGTGCGCGATCTTCGCGCTGACGAGACGCTCTTCATCGTTTGCTCCAAGACATTCACCACGCTGGAGACGCTCGCCAACGCGACCGCCGCACGCGACTGGGCCCTCGCCGCGCTGCAAGACGAGCGCGCGGTCGCCCGGCACTTCGTCGCGGTGTCGACGAACGAGGCGGAGGTGACCCGCTTCGGGATCGACATCGACAACATGTTCGGCTTCTGGGACTGGGTCGGCGGTCGCTACTCGATGGACTCCGCCGTCGGCCTGTCGACGATGCTTGCCGTGGGTCCGGAGCGCTTTCGCGAGATGCTCGACGGCTTCCGCGCGATGGACGAACACTTTGCCACGGCCGAACCCTCGCAAAACCTGCCCTTCCTGCTCGGATTGATCGCGCTGTGGAACAACGATTTCCTCGGCGCGCCGACCCAAGCCGTCCTGCCGTACGACCAGTATCTGAAACGCTTTCCCGCGTACCTGCAGCAGCTGACGATGGAGAGCAACGGCAAGCGCGTCACGCAGGACGGCGAGCCCGTCAATTGCGAAACCAGTCCGATCGTCTGGGGCGAGCCGGGCACGAACGGACAGCATTCGTTCTATCAGCTGCTGCACCAGGGCACGCGCCTCGTCCCCTGCGACTTCATCGGATTTATGGCGCCGCTCAACCCGCTCGGAGACCAGCACGAGCTGCTGATCGCGAACCTGATCGCGCAAGCGGAGGCGCTCGCATTCGGCAAGACACCCGCCGAGGTTGTCGCCGACGGTGTCGCGCCCGACCTTGTCGCCCATCGCACGTTTCCCGGGAACACGCCGAGCAACACGATCATGGCCGAGCGGCTCACGCCCGCGACGCTCGGCGCGCTCGTCGCGCTGTACGAGCACAGCGTATTCGTGCAGGGCACGATCTGGGGCATCGATTCGTTCGACCAGTGGGGCGTCGAGCTCGGCAAGGTGCTGGCGAGGCGCGTCGCGTCCGCGTTCGCGGCGCGTGACGACGCCGGCCTCGCGCACGACAGCTCGACCAATACGCTGATCCGCCGCTATCGCGCCCACCGCGCCGGCGGCGTGCAATGAACATCGATCCGCGCGCGGGACAGCCCGCGCAACCGCGGGACCTCGTCGACGTCAATGCGCTGGTCGACGCGTACTCGATGCTGCATCCAGACCCGTCGGTCCCCGCGCAGCGCGTCGCGTTCGGAACGTCCGGCCACCGGGGCACGTCGTTCGACCGCAGCTTCAACGAGGCGCACGTGGTGGCGATTACGCAGGCGATCTGCGATCACCGCGTCCGTGCGGGCATCGACGGCCCGCTTTACATCGGCATCGACACGCACGCGCTGTCCGTGCCCGCGCTGCGCAGCGCCATCGAAGTGCTCGCTGCCAACGGCGTCGACGTATTCACTGCCGCCGCAGGCGCGTTCACCCCAACGCCCGTGGTATCCCATGCCATTCTCGGGCACAACCGCGGCCGCACCGATCGCTTCGCCGACGGCATCGTCGTCACGCCTTCGCACAATCCGCCCGACAACGGGGGCTTCAAGTACAACCCGCCCAACGGCGGTCCCGCCGACACCGACGTCACGAAGTCGATCGAAAAGCGCGCCAACGCGTTGATCGAGGGCGGCCTGCGCGACGTGCGGCGCGTCCCCTACGAACGGGCGCGCCGGGCGGCGACGACCCGCGAACACGACTTCGCCACGCGCTACATCGACGATCTGACGGCCGTGGTCGACTTCGACGCGATTCGCGCTGCGGGCGTGCGCATCGGCGTCGATCCGCTCGGTGGCGCCGGCGTGCACTACTGGGCGCGCATCGCCGAGCGCCACCGGATCGACTTGACTGTGATCAGCGACGTCGTTGATCCGACGTTCGGCTTCATGACGCTCGACTGGGACGGTCGCATCCGGATGGATCCGTCGTCGCCCTACGCGATGCAGCGGATGATCGCGGCGAAGGACCGCTTCGATGTCGCCGTCGCCTGCGACACCGACCACGACCGGCACGGCATCGTCACGCCGTCGACGGGGCTCCTGCCGGCGAACCATTTTCTCGCCGTCGCCATCGACTTCCTGTTCCGGCACCGTCCGCAATGGGGTCCGCAGGCGGCCGTCGGCAAGACGGCCGTGAGCACGGCGATGATCGATCGCGTCGCCGCGCGGTTGAAACGGCGTCTGTACGAGGTACCGGTCGGCTTCAAGTGGTTCGTCGAGGGCCTTGCGAGCAGTGACGTGGGCTTCGGCGGCGAGGAAAGCGCCGGCGCGGCGTTCCTGCGGCGTGACGGAACCACGTGGACGACGGACAAGGATGGCATCGCACCGTGCCTCCTCGCCGCTGAAGTGCTGGCGGCGAGCGGACGCGACCCCGGCGCGTACTACCGCGGGCTCGCCGGAGAACTCGGCGAGATCTTCACCGACCGCGTCGAGGCACCGGCGACACCTGCCCAAAAGCAGAAGCTGTCACGGCTGTCCGCCGCCGACATACCGCTCGAATCGCTCGCCGGCGCACCGATCGTCACGGTGCTCGACCGCGCGCCCGGCAACGGCGCGCCGCTCGGCGGCGTCAAGGTGGTCAGTGCGGCCGGCTGGTTCGCGGCGCGTCCGTCCGGCACCGAGAATATCTACAAGATCTACGCAGAGAGTTTCCATACCGGCGCCGATCTTGCCCGTATCCTCGCCGACGCGCAGAGCATCGTCGATACGGCGATTGCCGGCGCGTCCTGACGACCCACGTCCCCCAAGGATCTCCTCGCCCATGGCTGCCGAACTCGACCAACTCTGCATCGACACGCTCCGGTTCCTCTGCGTCGATGCGGTCCAGAACGCGAAAAGCGGCCACCCGGGCATGCCGCTGGACGCAGCGCCGATGGCGTACGCGCTGTGGACGCACACGCTCAAGCACAACCCCCGCAATCCCCACTGGTTCGATCGTGACCGGTTCGTGCTGTCCGCCGGTCACGCGTCGATGCTGCTGTACGGTCTCCTGCACCTGACCGGCTACGATCTGTCGCTCGACGATATCCGCCGGTTCCGGCAGTTCGGCAGCAAGACGCCCGGACATCCCGAGCGCGGTCATACGCCGGGCGTCGAGGTGACGACCGGTCCGCTCGGGCAGGGTCTCGCGAACGCCGTCGGCATGGCGATCGCCGAAGCGCAGCTCGCGGCGCGCTACAACCGCACGGGCTTCGACGTCGTCGACCACGCGACCTATGCGATCGCCAGCGACGGCGACCTGATGGAAGGCGTCGGCGCGGAGGCCGCGTCGCTTGCCGGTCATCTGCGGCTCGGCAAGCTGACATGCCTCTACGACGACAACCGGGTCACGCTGGCCGCCGGGACGGACATCACGTTTTCGGAAGACCGTGCAAAGCGCTTCGACGCCTACGGCTGGCACACGCTCCACGTCGCCGACGGCAACGACGTCGACGCGCTCCGGGCGGCGCTCGACGCCGCGAGAAACGATCGGCAGCGTCCGTCGCTGATCGTCGTCCGCACGCACATCGGCTACGGTTCGCCGGACAAGCACGATTCATTCGAGGCACACGGTTCGCCGCTCGGCGCCGACGAAGTGCGGCTGACGAAACAAAATCTCGGCTGGCCCGTCGAGCCGCCGTTCCTGATCCCGGACGCGGCGCTCGCGCGTTACCGCGACGCGCTCGCCCGCGGCGGCGACGCCGAGGCGCGCCACGTGCAGAGGATGGCCGATTATCGCCGCGCGTTTCCCGATCTCGCGTCCGAACTCGAGCGCAGGATCGCGGCGGCCTTGCCGGACGGCTGGGATGCCGAGATTCCCGTGTTTGCCGCCGACGCCAAGGGCATGGCAACACGCGTCGCCTCCGGCACGATCATGAACGCCATCGCACCGCGCCTTCCCGAATTGACCGGCGGCTCCGCCGACCTCGACCCGTCGACGCACACGGCGCTGAAAGGGCTCGGCGATTTCAATCCGCCGGCGAACGCGAACGACGATCAGCAGGGATCCGCGGGCGGCGGCTGGAGCTACGCGGGGCGCAACCTCCATTTCGGCGTGCGCGAACACGCGATGGGCGCGATCGTCAACGGGCTCGCCGCGCATGGCGCGTTGCTGCCGTTCGGATCGACGTTCCTGATCTTCTCCGACTACATGCGTCCGCCGATCCGCCTCGCGGCGCTGATGCGCCTGCATGTCGTCCACGTATTCACGCACGACAGCATCGCGCTCGGCGAGGACGGCCCGACGCATCAGCCCGTCGAGCAGCTCGCGGGACTGCGGGCGATTCCCGGGCTCACGGTCATTCGTCCGGCCGATGCCAACGAGACCGCCGTCGCGTGGCGCATGGCCGTGGAGACACACGACCGGCCCGTCGTGCTCGTGCTGTCGCGGCAGGCACTGCCCACGCTCGATCGAAGCCGCTTCGCCTCCGCCGACGGCGCGCGCGACGGCGGCTACGTGCTCGCCGACGCGCCCGGGGGAACACCCGACCTGATCCTGATGGCGAGCGGCTCGGAAGTGGCGCTGATCGTCGCGGCGGCCGAGCGTCTGGCGGCGGAGAACGTGCGCGTTCGCTGCGTGTCGATGCCGTGCCTCGATCGATTCGACGCGCTGTCGGCGGCGGCGCGCGACGCGGTGCTGCCACCGGCGTTGCGCGCGCGCCTCGCCGTGGAAGCGGCCTCGCCGCAGGGTTGGCACCGCTACGTCGGCGACGGCGGTGACGTCATCGGTGTCGAGCGCTTCGGCACGTCGGCGCCCGGCGACACGGTGATGCGCGAATATGGCTTCACCGTCGACAACGTATGCCGGCGCGCGCGCGCGCTGCTCGCGTGACGCGTGTACGGCGGAAGGTCACTCGCGCTTGATCGGATGACCGCCGAACTGGTTGCGCATCGCCGCCAGTAGCTTGTCCGAAAACGACTCGGTGTCGCGCGAACGCAGCCGTGACAGCAGCGAAAGCGCGATCACCGGCGCCGGTACGTCGAGGTCGATGGCTTCGGCGACCGTCCAGCGCCCTTCGCCGGAATCGGACACGAACGGCGCGATGCCGTCGAGCTTCGGATTCTTCGCCAGCGCGTCCGACGTGAGGTCGAGCAGCCACGACCGCACGACGCTGCCGTGGCGCCAGATCTCGGCGATCTGGTGCAGGTCGAGACCGAACGCCTGCTTGTGCTCGAGAATCGAAAAGCCTTCGGCGTAGGCCTGCATCATCCCGTACTCGATTCCGTTGTGGATCATCTTCGTGAAGTGCCCGGCGCCTACCGGACCGACGCGACCCCAGCCGTGCGTCGGCGCCGGCGCGAGCGTCTCGAACACCGGCCGCAGCCGCTCGACCGCGGCTTCATCGCCGCCGATCATCATGCTGTAACCCTCGGCCAGGCCCCAGATGCCGCCGCTGGTCCCGCAGTCCACGAACGCGATGCCATGGGTCGCGAGCATCGCCCCGCGGCGCAGCGTGTCCTTGTAGTTGGAGTTGCCGCCGTCGACGATCGTGTCGCCGGCGCCGAGCAGCGGCACGAGCGTGTCGATCGTCGCGTCGGTCACTTCGCCCGCGGGCACCATCAGCCAGAGCGCCCGCGGCGCGGCCAGCGCGGCGACGAGCGCGGCGAGCGAGGCCGCCGCCGCGGCGCCGACCGTCTCGATGCGGGCGCGCGCCTCCGGCTTGAGATCGAAGCCGACGACGCGATGGCCGCCGCGCGCGAGGCGTTCCGTCATGTTGGCGCCCATGCGCCCCAGTCCGATCATGCCGAGTTCCATTGTCGTGTCCCGGTAATCAAGCGGTTGATGAAGCGATCGACGCGCCGCGCGCGCAGGTCGTCGGTTGACCTATCGTAGCTTTCGCGCGCGTGCAGCCGGCAGCGTACGCTCGTAGGCGACCGCCGCCTCGCGTATCGCGTCCGCCTGCGTCGGGTAGGCGTGGATCACTTTCGCGAGCGTGCGCAGGCCGATGCCGGCGACCATCGCCAGCGTGATTTCGTTGATCATCTCACCCGCGTGACGCGCGACGATCGTCGCGCCGAGTATGCGGTCGCTGCCTTCGCGGATGTGGATCTTCACGAATCCCCGGTCCTCGCCGTCGGTGATCGCACGGTCGACATCGTGCATCGGGATCGTGAACGTCCGCACCGGAATGGCCCGGGCACGGGCCTCGCGCACGTACAGGCCGACGTGGGCGATCTCCGGATCGGTGTACGTGCACCACGGGATCGTCAGTGCGCTCAGCCGTGCGCGTCCTCCGGCGAGTGCATTGCGCACGGCGATGCGCGCCGACGCGTCGGCCGTGTGCGTGTACCGGTGCTCGAGGCACACGTCGCCCGCTGCGTAGACACGACGATTGGTCGTTCTCAGGAAATCGTCGGTGACCACGCCACCGACCGCGTCGTAGGCCACGCCGGCTGCCTCGAGATTCAGACCCGCGACCGAAGGGACGCGCCCGGTCCCCGCCAGGATCGCATCGACGGCGAGAGTGCTTCGATAATCGTCGCTGACGAGGTCGACGCGCTTCTCCCCCTCCTCGACGCGCACGTTGACCACCGTCGTGTTGAGGCGCACCTCGATGCCGTCGCGAGACAGCGATTCCGACAGCAGCTGGGCGGCGTCTCGCTCTTCCTTGGGCAGGAACAGCGGCGCGTCCTGCGCGATCGTCGTCTGCGCGCCGAAGCGGCCGAACGCCTGCGCGAGTTCGCACCCAAGCGGTCCGCCACCGATGACGAGCAACCGCTTCGGCAGCGTGTCGAGGTCGAACACCGTTTCGTTCGTCATGAACCCGGCGTCGGCGAGCCCCGGAATCGGCGCGGTGTCCGGCCGCGCACCCGTCGCGACCAGCGCGCGCCGAAAATTCAGCCGCGCGTCGGGCACGTCGATGCTGTCGGGGCCGGCGAAAGCCGCGCTTCCGTAAAACACGTCGATCCCGGCGTCCCGCAGGCGCTCCGCCGAATCGCCGCGGCTGATGCGGTTGCGGATCCGCCGCATGCGGGCCATCAACGCCGCAAAATCGACGGTCACATCGCCGGGGCTCCGCCCGCCGTAGCGGCTCGCGAAGTGCCAGTCGCCATACAGTCGCGCGGTGCGGATCAGTGACTTCGACGGAATGCAACCGACGTTGAGGCAGGTTCCGCCGAGCGCCTTGCGCTCGACGAGCGCGACACGGGCGCCGAGGCCGGCCGCGTCGGACGCGGCCACGAGCCCGGCGGGACCGCCGCCGATCACCACGAGATCGTAGCAGCCGACGGGTGCTGGATTCCGCCAACCCGATGAGTGGACATTCGCAAGCCGCTGCGCCTCGGCCTCCGGCTCGACGAAACGATCGGGCATGACGGCGGTCAACGCCTGATTCCCGGCGATCGCGCGCGCGTGTCGCGTTGCAGCCAGCCGCCGCGAAAGCCCGCACGGCGGAGTCCGGCGCGCACATATGGACAGCTGCGCATCAGTCGCCAGATCAGCTCCGAGCGGTGATTTTCGATCATCATCGCGACAATGCCCTGGTCGAGCCCGAACGCGCCGGCAGACGTCCACGGATGTCCGTCGCAGTCGATACCCGGGTTGAATGCGCTCGAATAGCGGCCGCCCGGCACCATTTCTCGGTATCGATCTCTCATGTCGCGCACCGCCGCAAGTGCGATCTCGGGCGCGAACGGCAGCGATGCGACCGCGCCCCAGCCCGCCAGCGTACCGTCGTCGGGTCCGAACGGGACCCCGCGCGCCGCGTATCCGAAGAAGCGGCGGCCCGTGATGCCGCGTGCGTTCGCGAAGTCGCCGGGACCGTCGCACGCCGTCAATCCCCAGACGTTCCCGCCATAGCCGGCACGTTCGAGGGGATTGCGCAGCGCATACTCGCGCTGCACTTCCGTGGCGCGGCGGCTGTTCTCGAAGTAGTCGCACCGTTTCTCGCGCATGAACGCGTCGCGGATGCCGCGAAAATCGATCCACGCATGAGAGAACTGGTGAATGAACAGCGGCCCCGCGTACAGGAAGTCATGGCCGTACAGGTTTTCCCACTGGTACGTCGCCGTCCACGCGCCGTAACCGCCGGCGTGGATCGGATGCGCCGGCGACCCGAGTGCCAGCACGTAAAGGACGAGCGCCTCGTTGTAGCCCTCCCAGCCGTAGTGCAGAAATCCGCACTCGGGCTTCCACCCCTGCATGATCGTCGAGCCGCCGTTCTGCGCCCAGCGCCAGTCGATCCTCCGATACAGCGCGTCCGCGAGTTCGCGCAGCGACGCTTCGTCGGCGGTCGCGCCGTCGAAGTATTGCCGCGCGGTGAGCGCACCGGCGATCAGCAGCGCCGTGTCGACCATCGACAATTCGGATCGCCACACGCGACGACCGCTGTCCGGGTCGAGGAAGTGGTAGTAGAAACCGCGATAACCGGTCGCGTCCGGACTGCCGCTCTGATCGCTGGCCGCCAGGAATCGCAGGATAGCGAGCGTGCGCGTCACCGCCTCGGTCCGGCGCAACCATCCGTGCGCAACGGCCACCGGATAGACCGACAGCGCGAAGCCTACGACGGCAATGCTGATCGGGGCGCCGGGTCGCGAATTGTCGGGGACCAGACCGTTGTCGGCGCGGGCGCAGTCGATGAAATAGCCGACCGCGTCGTGCAGCAGTGCATCGAGAAGCGCGTCGTCGTCCGGTGCGCGCACGGTCGTCATTTTCGTTCGGTGGACATTGCGAAGCGCCCCGTCGGGTCCTGGGAAACGGCCATCGCTCGTCACCGGTTGCGACCCAGGACTGAAGCCGTGCTGTGCGCGTATCGTACCGTGCCATTCCACCGTCGATCGCGCCGCTGCATCCGCACGGTCCCGCCCGCACGGCCCGTCCGACGCATCACCGGCTGAACCCATGCCCTCTACGAACGACGCTTCGACCGTGCTTCCCGCCTGCCTGCTGTCGAACGGCCGCTACACGGTGATGACCAGCGCGACGGGGTCCGGGTTCAGTCGCTGGTGCGGCCTGTCGCTCACGCGCTGGCGCGAGGACGCGACGGCCCCGACCGACGGCAGCTACCTGATCGTGCGCGACACCGCCGGCGGGTTGCCGTGGTCGGTCACGGCGCAACCGTTCGGCTTTCCCGCGCCGGCCGCCGGGCTGCGACTGTCCAACGGGCACGCGCAGTACCGGCGCCGCCGCGGCGCGCTGGCGGCAACGCTTGCCGTCGCCGTTCTCCCCGACATCGACGGGGAACTCCGTTCACTCGTGCTCCGCAACGCCGGCGCCACGGCTCGCACCGTCGACGTGACCACCTACACCGAGCTCGTGCTCGGCGCCGCTGCGGCCGACGCGGCGCATCCGGCGTTTTCGAAGCTCTTCATCGAAACCGATTGGGACGCCCAGCGCGGGGCATTGCTGGCGACGCGGCGCCGGCGCAGTCCCGACGAATCGCCGGTATGGATCGCCCATCACGTGGTCGTCGATCCCGCAGACGCCGACGGCGGCCGCAGCGCCGAGTCCGATCGGGCGCGCTTTCTCGGCCGGGGTCGACCGCTTTCGCGCGCGAACGCGCTCAACGACCTCGGCGCGCTGTCGGGCACGGTTGGCGCCGTGCTCGATCCCGTGTTCAGCCTTCGCTGCCGCGTGCGCGTCGAGCCGGGTGCGCACGTTCGCCTCAATGCGTGGACGGTCGTCGCGTCGACGCGCGAAGGCGCGCTGGCGGCGTGCGACGCCACGCGCACGGCTGCGGCGCGCGAGCGCGCGTTCGCCGACGCGGGTGCCCACGAGCGCGACGTCGCATCGGGCCTCGGGATCGGGGCGGCCGAGCGGGCGCAATTCCAGCGCATGATCGCGCCGCTCCTGACGGCGGATCCCGCGTGGCGCGCGCGTCCCGACGCCATCGCGGGCGGCACCGGCGGCGCGCCCGTCCTCTGGGCACATGGAATCTCGGGCGATCGCGCGATCGTGCTCGTCGAGGCACGCGACGACGCCGGCGCAGCGCGTGCGGCGCGCACGATGCTCGCACAGCGGTACTGGCAGGCGCTCGGGCTGGGCGTCGATGTCGTCGTCCTCGCGGCTGACGGCGTGCGGCCGGCCGTCGACGCCGCCGCGTCGGCGCAACGCGCACAGCCGGCGGGTGTCCCGGCGGCCGCAGTCTTCGTGCTCGCCGAGCGCGAAGTCACGGATACGTTGCGACGTGGGCTCGCCGCGGCGGCGCGCATCGTCCGCGACGTACCGCTACCCGATGCCGGCGCCGCGCCGTTGGCAGAACGCGCGGGCCGC
>JBDTNI010000018.1:0-11543 GCA_039933815.1 Betaproteobacteria bacterium | reverse complement strand
TCATCTACCGGCTGTCGATGCTCGATCTCGTCGAGGGCGGCAGCACGTGGGACGAAGTCGTGGCCCTGGCGCGCGCCGTGGAGGCCGCGGGCGCCACGATGATCAATACCGGCGTCGGATGGCACGAGGCGCGGATACCGACGATCGCGACCATGGTGCCGCGCGGCGCGTTCACGTGGGTGACGGCCCGGCTGCGCGGTTCGGTGGCAATCCCGCTGATCGCGACGAACCGAATCAACGATCCGGCAGTGGCCGACACGATCGTCGGGCGCGGGGACGCCGCCATGGTGTCGATGGCGCGTCCGTTTCTCGCCGACGCCGACTTCGTCGCCAAGGCCGCGCAGGGTCGCGCTGCAAGCATCAACACGTGCATCGGGTGCAACCAGGCGTGTCTCGACCACATCTTCGAACACCGGGTCGCGTCGTGCCTCGTCAATCCGTTCGCGTGCCGCGAGACCGAGATGACGATGACGGCGGCCACCGTCCGCAAGCGAGTGGCCGTCGTCGGGGCCGGTCCCGCGGGTCTCGCGTGCGCGACGACGGCCGCCGCCCGCGGGCACGACGTGACGCTGTTCGATGCAGCCGAGACGATCGGCGGGCAGTTCAATCTCGCGCGTCGCATTCCGGGCAAGGAGGAATTCGCCGAGACGCTGCGCTACTTCGACCAGCGGCTGGCCGAGCTGGGTGTTGCGCGGCGAATGGGTCGGCTCGCGACACCCGATGACCTCGCCGGCGCGGATGCCGTGATCGTCGCAGCCGGGATCGTGCCGCGGCAGCCGGCGATCGACGGTCTGGACCATCCGAGCGTGGCGCGCTACGCCGACATCGTCGAGAGCCGCCGCGATGCCGGGCGCGACGTGGCCATCATCGGAGCCGGCGGCATCGGGTTCGACGTCGCCGAGTTCCTGACGCACGCCGGCCACGACGACGGGCACGCCAGCGATGGCGCACTAACCGATCCGGCGATCAGCGCGTTCCGCGCTGAGGGGGGCATCGACGTCGACTACGCGAGCGCCGGCGGCATCAAGCCGGCCGTTGCAGCGGCACCGCTTCGGCGCGTCTGGCTATTGCAGCGCAAGGCGACCAAGGTCGGCGATGGGCTTGCGAAGACCACCGGATGGATCCGCCGCACGCTGCTGCGCAAGCGCGGTGTCACGATGCTCTCCGGTGTCAGCTACGACCGCATCGACGACGCGGGCCTTCACATTCGCATCGACGGTGCCGCCCAGGTTCTCGCCGTCGACACGATCGTGATCTGCGCGGGGCAGGAGCCGCGCCGCGATCTCGCCGCGGCGCTCGATGAGCGCGGTATGCGCTACACGCTGATCGGCGGTGCCGACGTCGCCGTCGAGCTCGATGCAAGGCGCGCGATCGATCAGGGCACGCGCGTCGCGCTCGCGCTGTGATCGACGCGTGCGGCGCGCGTCGCGATCAGCGCGTCGCGTCGGGCGGGCCCATCAGCCGCGCCGCGAGCGTTCGAGCGGCGGCGCCGGCGAGTTCCCGTTGCCACGCCGGCGTCACCGCGAAAGCCCCGGCCGGAAGGGCACGATAGGTGCGCGCCGACTTGTCAATTGTCGCGACACCCCCCGCGCGGAATACAGACGCGAAGATGTCGGTGCGGTTGGCAGCGTCGCCGTTGGTCTGCGCGAAGAAGCCGACGAACTGGCCGCCGCCGCTCGACAGCCCCTGATAGTCGCCGATGAACAAGCCGCCGGTGCTGACGGGCGCGCGATTGAAGTCGAACGGTCCGGCGACATGCCGCTCGGTCCACGCGGTGCCGTCGGCTGACGTCGTCAGCCATACGTCGACGAGCAGCGTCGCCGGATCGGCCGTGTCGTTGCGCATGTCGTAGTACTGCACGCCGATCGCTCCGTCGTTGCGCACGGTGACCGCCGGCAGGAGCGCCTGCACGGCGGGAACGGCGTTGATCTGCACGGGCGCGCTCCACGTAACGCCGCCGTCGACCGAGCGCGAGAACGCCACGCCGTCGCGGGCGCCCCCGCTGAAGCGCGCGTCCTGCCACACGCCGACGAGCACACCGCCGGGTCCGGCCGCGAACGATGCGATGTTCGCCGCGTCGCGCAGCTTGCGCGCCGGATCCTGCGGATCGAACGTTCCGACGGCGCGCACGTCGGACACCGTCGTCGAACCGCTCCACGTCGCGCCCTGGTCGACCGACCGCACGTGCGCCAACCGTGGCACCTGCGTGTTGCCGACCTGGTCGAACTGCGTGAAGAAGTCGAACAGCGTATGCGCGCCGCCGATCGTCGTGACGACGATCTGGTTGTTCAGCGTCTGGTTGCGCCCACCCGGATCGTAGATCGGGCGCGCGGCCTGCCACGACTGACCGCCGTCGATCGTGCGCGCGAAATACGACGGCCCATGGCCGTTCGCGTCGAGGCGGTCCCACGTCGCGTAGGCGAAGCCGGCGATGACCGGGTCGGCGGTGATCGCTTCCTTGTCGTTGAACGGCGCCACGCCATCGACGATCAGCGTCCAGGGGCTGCTCCACGTGCGTCCACCGTCCGTCGATCGGCTGGCCAGCACCGCTGACGACGAGTTCGCGCCGAACGTCGCGCCGTTGAAGGAAATCGCGATCTGGTAGGCGATGCCGTCGGGCCCGATCGTCACCCACGGATCGCTCGCGCGCGCGTAATCACCGCCGTTGGCGGCGTTGCCGCCCGTGCAGCGCGAAAAGGCCGCCTGCGACGTCGCCCACGTCAGTCCGCCGTCGAACGAATAGCCGGTGCGAAGGCCGCGCGAACCGCCATCGGACCAGCGGTCCTGCTGCCAGACGCCGATCAGGTGCGACGCGCTACGCGGATCGACGGCAACATACGGTTCGACCTCGGCCCCCGCGTAGTTGATCCCCGTCGGGTTGACGCCGTCGCAACCGGGATCGAACGGCGACGTGCCGGTGACGCGAACCCGCGCGTCGGCGATCGCCGCCCGCAGCGTGCACATCGCGACGCCGAGGGGGCCGTAGCCCTCGGGCACGTAACCGCGCGCGATCATCGCGTCACGTGTCGCGGCGTCCGCCGTATAGCGGTGGTTGGAGTCGGCGCGCTGATTCCACAGCCGGAACACGGGCGCGGTGCCGCCGGGGCACGCGCCGGTCTTCGTGTCGGGCAACGCGATGTAGAACGCCGCCGGCGTCTCCTCGATGTAACCGCTGAAGTTGGGGTCCGTACCGATTCGGGCGCGCACATCGGCGCACTCGGCCGGCGATGCCGACAGGAAATGCGAGTCGCCGTGCGCGGGCGGAATGTAGAACCGGCAGACCGGGCTGACCGGCGCGGCACCGGCGTCGGCCGCCGTCGCGTAGGCGTCGAAGACGAGGCCGGTGCGCCCCCAACCCGCGATGCGCCCCGAATCCAGCGCGTCGATCTCCGCGGCGATCAGTGTGATGAAGTAGTGGTCGAGCGTGGGGTTGTAGTACTCGACGACGGTCACCGCCGCCGCGGCGCCGGCGGCCATCGACAGCCAGGCGGCGGTCACCGCGACCGACGCGACCAAGGCGCGCGCGAGCGGCGCGCGCGGTTCACGGTGAGGCGACAGGGGCATCGGGCATTCCTTCGGAAAGCAGCGACCGATAAGACCGTTACGCGCGGGCGGCGTTCGCGTCGCAGGTCTCCGGGCGCCGAGTTTAACGGCGCCGGCGCGGCGTGGTCCGCGGTGGCGCCGCCGTGCTGCCGCGCCGCACGAGTTCAAACGGCAGCAGTTGCTGGAGGGCGGCGGGCGTGCCCTCGAGACGATCGACGAGCTGTCTCGCCGCCGCCCGGCCGATCTCGACGATCGGTGTCCGGATGCTCGTGAGCCCCGGCGTCTGGGTCGCGCCGAGATCGGTGTTGTCGACACCGGTGATCGACACGTCGTCGGGCACGCGAACGCCGAGCTCGCGGCATGCCAGCATCGCGCCGACGGCGAATACGTCGTTGGTCGCTATCACGGCCGTCGGTCGCTCGCGGACTCCAAGCAGCGCGCGCATGGCCGCCGCGCCGGACTCGAGCGAAATCGGCCCCTGCCGAAACGCGTCGTCACGCAGCTGCAGCCCGGCTGCGGCGAGTGCCGAGCGGACGCCTGCGCCGCGCTCGCGCGAGCGGTCATTGCCGGCCGTGGGCGCGCTGATCATCGCGAAGCGCCGGTGTCCGAGTTCGAGCAGGTGCTGGGTGATCGCGCAGGTCGCCGCGCGATTGTCGAAGCCGATGCTCGGATGCAGTCCGGCCGCGTCGACGCCCCACGTCAGCACGTATGGTCGTCCGAAGCGCTCGAGCAGCGAGTACAGCGCACGGTCGTGGTCGAGCCCGACGAACACGAACGCATCGACGCCGTGCTGGACCATCTGCTGCGTCACTCGGACTTCCGTTGGAAGATCGTAATGATGGGCGGCGAGGACGACGGCGTAGCCGCGCGCGTCCGCTTCGTGTTGCAGCGCGCTCGTCGTGCGCGCGTACAGCGCGTAATCGAACGACGGGACCACGGCGCCGATCATGTCGCTGCGCCGGCTGCGCAGCGCGCGCGCTGCGCCGTGCGGAACGTAACGCAGCTTCTCGATCGCCGATCGAACGCGCCCGAGCGTCGCGGGATCGACGGTGGCCGGAAGGTTCAGCGCGCGCGACACCGTCGCCGTGGAGACGCCGGCAAGCTGCGCGACGTCGCGCGCACTCGACCGCCCGGTGCCCGACGCGACCTGCGCGCGCGTCCTGTCGTTTTTCAAGCCGGGGTTTCCTGTCGTAGGAGGCGTGGAGCGAGGGGAGCGGCCGATCGCCGAGCATACGCGCCGCGATATCGATTTCAAAGCCGCCGCGACCGGACGGCCGACGGCTTGGATGCTGCGTTGCGTCATGGCAGCAAGTGGTTGACACGTACCCGCGCCGATTGTCATCATATGTAATCGAATACATCCGCGGGACTACTGGAATGAGCGAGCAAGGCGAACCCGTGCGCCACGTGATCCTCGTGGTGTTCGACACGCTGCGTCGCGATGCGGTCGGCTGCTATGGAACACCTGCGCCCTGGGGCGCCATCGCGACGCCGCATCTCGACGCGTTCGCCGAGGAGTCGGTGCGCTTCGAGCGCGCGTACCCCGAAGCGCTGCCGACGCTGTGCGCGCGGCGAACGATCTATACCGGCCGCCGCACGTATCCGTTCCACAATGGCGACTTCCGGCACATCAAGGGCGATTTCGTCGGCATCGCGCCCGGCTGGGGGCCCATTCCGGAATCGCAGACGACGCTGGCTGAGATGTACGAGGCGGGCGGCTTTCGCACCGGGCTCGTGTCGGACCTGTACCACGAGTTCAAGCCGTCGAAGAACTTCTGGCGCGGCTTTCACCAGTGGACGTTCATCCGCGGCCAGGAGGCGGACGCCGCGCGCAGCGGACCGTTGCCGTCGCAAGCCGAGATCGACTACTGGGTACCGCGCGAACTGCAGGAGCTGCGCGGCAAGGCCACGGGGCTCGAGCAGCCGGGCTACGGCGCGCACTGGTTCTCGAGCCGGATCCTGCTCAACATGCGCGACCGCGTCCGCGAAGAGCAGTGGTTCAACGCGCAGGTGATGCAGGAATCCGCGCGGTGGATCGAGCAGAACCTCGACGCGAAACGGCTGTTCCTGACCGTCGAGTCGTTCGATCCGCACGAGCCGTGGTTCGTTCCGGAACACTATCGCCGGCGCTACGACGCGGGTGACGGCCGGGAGCAGGTCATCTCGCCGTACGCCGAGATGCCGTGGCTGCCCGCGGAGCTGGTTGCACGAACGCGCGCGAATTACGCCGGCCTGGTGGAAATGTGCGACCGTTGGTTCGGCCACCTGATCGAGACGCTGCGCGTGACGGGCGTGCTCGACGAGGCGCTGGTGATCGTCACGTCGGATCACGGTCACAGCCTGTGGGAGCGGCGCGGTTACATCGGCAAGCGCGGATATCCGTCCGACCCCGAGAGCTACGAGGTCCCGCTGCTGGTGCGCCATCCGCGCCGGCTGCGCGCCGGTACGACGTGCGACGCATTCGTCCAGCATCACGACATCGCCGCGACGATGCTCGATGCCACCGGCGTCGTGCCGCCCGAGCCGATTGACGGCCGATCGTTCATGGAGGCCGCGTTTGGCAGCGGCGCGCCGATCCGCGACCACGTGACGATCGGGTGGGGCGGTGCGATGACGGTCATCGACGACCGGTGGTGGCTCAACGTCAAGGTCAACGGCCGCGGCCCGTTTCTGTACGAATCGCCGCGACCGGCGCCCGACGCGCCGAACGTCGCGAACGAGCATCCCGACGTGGTCAAGCGGCTGTTCGACACCGGGGCGGCCGACGCCGCGGGCGGTTTTCCCGTCTACCTGCTGAAACAGGCCGAAGGCGCCGACGACGCGCCCGGCTGCAGTCCGTTCGCAGCCATTCGCTGACACAACCCGCAACGTCTCGGCAGCCTGCCGCGACACGAGGAGGAGACCACATGAAACGACGCTCGAAAGCCACGCTGGCGACGCCTTCACGCCGCCGGATGCTGAAGCAGACCGCGGCGCTGATCGCCGCGCCGTACGTGCTGCGCAGCGCGCACGCGCAGGGGAATGCCGACGTGGCACCGTACACGGCGGCGAAGATCAACTGGCGGCAGGCCGAGGGCGAGGAGATCACCGTCGCGTTCATACCGGCGAGCTACTTCGACAATCTGATCGCCATCGCTCCGACGTTCGAGGCGCTGTCGGGCGTCAAGGTGCGCTTCGAAAAGGTGCCACCGGGCCAGATCCGCCAGAAGGCGATGCTCGACCTGTCGTCGAAGACCGCGACGTACGCGACGTCGGCGACCGATCCGATGTACTACCCGCTCTACGTCGCCAACAAGTGGGTCGAGCCGCTGGATCGGTACCTGAACGACGCGGCGCTGACCGATCCGGCGTGGTTCAACTACAACGATATCCTGAAGGCGTGGCGCGACGCCGATTCGTTCGAGGGCAAGCCGTACGGCATCCCGTACGACGGCGAAGTGACCGTTCAGGTTTACCGCAAGGACCTGTACGACGCCAAGGGTCTGAAGCCCGCCGAAACGCTGGACGAGTTCCTAAAAAACGCGGCCGCGCTGACCGATGCCGGCAACCGGATGTACGGAATGGCGCTGCGCGGCTTCGCGGGCGCCGGCCAGAACATGTACATCTACCCGTCGCTGTTCAAGGAGTTCGGCGGCAACTGGTTCAACGGCAAGAAAGTCGTCGTCAACTCGCCGGAGGGTGTGCGCGCGCTTGACTGGTACGTCGACGCCGAATCGAAGTACGCGCCGCCGGCCGTGCGCAACTGGAACTGGCCGGATATCGCCGACGCCTTCTCGCAAGGCACGCTCGGCTGCTACATCGACGCGCACTCGTCGGCAGCGGTGCTGATGAACCCCGAAAAGTCGAAGGTCATCGGCAAGATCGCCTTCGCGCGCTGGCCGAAGGGACCCACGGGCAAGCGCGTCACGTCCATCTGGAACTGGGGGCTGCCGATCAACGCGGCGCTGACCGACAAGCAGAAGCGCGCGACGTGGCTGTTCATCACGTGGGCGGCGTCCGCGGAGACGCAGGCGCGCACGTCGTGGAAGTTCGCCGGCGCCGCGAAGCGGTCGGGGCTCAACCGGACGTCGCTGTGGAAGTCGCCCGAGTTCCTGGCGATGACCAGCAACATCGGGCCGAACTTCGTCGAGGCGGCGCTCGGGTCGCTGGAGCAGGATACCGATGTCGACTGGCGCCCGCGCGTGCCGCAATGGCCGGCGATCGGCGACACGATGGGTACGGCGATCCAGTCCGCGCTCGTCGGCCAGAAGAATTCGAGGGAAGCGCTCGACGAGGCACAGGCGAGAATTGACCAGATCCTGAAAGGGTGATCACCACGCGGGCGTCGCCGTGAAGCCGACCTCGGGCGCCCGCGGTGAGCGGCGGTTCGCGCTGCTGCTGTTCGCGCCCGCGTTCTGCGCGCTCGTGCTGACGACGACGGTGCCGCTCGTCTACCTCGTGTGGACGAGCCTGATGCGTGTCGACCTGTCGATGCCCTGGCTGCGCGGTTTCGCCGGTGTCGACAACTACGTCAAGATGGGCGTCGATCCGCGCTTCTGGAATTCGCTGTGGCTCACGCTGGTGTACACGACCAGCACCGTGGCGCTGCAGGTTGTCGTCGGCCTTTCACTGGCATTGCTCGTTCTGCGCATCCCGCGCGGGCAGGCTGCGCTGCGCATCGCGGCGATCCTCCCGATCGTGCTGGCGCCCGTAGTCGTCGGGCTGTTTTGGCGAACGCTCGTGCTCTCGCCGGACGTCGGTCTCGTCGATGTCGTCACGCGTGCGCTGGGATTCGGCAGCCACAACTGGCTCGGCGATCCGCAGCTCGCACTGATCTCGGTGATCGCCATCCACACGTGGCAATGGACGCCGTTCGCGTTCCTCGTGCTGCTCGCGAGCCTGTCGGCGCTGCCGCCCGACGTGTTCGAAGCGGCGCGTATCGACCGCGCCGGTGCATGGCAGCGCTTCCGTCACATCACGCTGCCGCTGATCCGGCCCGCGATCGTCATCGTCGTCATCATGCGGACGATGATCGCGCTGTCGGCGTTCGCGGCGATCTTCGCGGCAACGGGCGGCGGACCGGGAACCGCGACGGAAATCCTGAACCTGTATGCCTATCGCACGTCGTTCTCGGAACTCAATCTCGGCTACGGCGCGTCGCTGGCCGTCGTCCTGCTTGCAATCACGCTTGGCGTGTCGCTCGTGATGTTCGGCGTCAGGCGCGCCCGATGAGTACGCGACGCCTGCGGACCGTGCTGCTCGTCGGCATGGCCGCCGTGCTGCTCGCGGTGTGGGCGTTTCCGGTGCTGTGGGCGCTGCTGACCTCGTTCAAGAGCGAGCGCGACGTGCTCGCCTATCCGCCGGGGCTGATCTTCGAGCCAACGCTGCGCAACTATCGCGACGTGATGTTCGGCCCGTCGAGTCTTTTGCCTAACCTGTGGTCGAGCACCGTCGTCGCCGGCGCGTCGACGCTGTTGACGTTGCTGTTCGCCGTGCCCGCCGCCTACGCGCTCGCCCGCCTGCAGTTTCCCGGCAGGCGCGCGTCCGGTTTCTACGTGCTTGCCACCCAGATGCTCCCGCCCGTGGGGCTCATCATCCCGTACTACCTCGTGCTGCAGAAGGTGGGCGGGCTCGATACGTACGCCGGCCTCGTCGTCATCTACCTGACGTTCTCGCTGCCATTCGCCATCTGGCTGATGGTGTCGTACTTCGAGGACGTTCCGCAGGAGATGGAGGAGGCGGCGCTGCTCGATCGAGCAGGGCGGATGCGCGCGCTCTGGTACGTGATCCTCCCGCAGGTGCGCGGTGGCATCGCGGTGACGACGATCTTTGTCTTCCTGAACGCGTGGAACGAGTTCCTGTTCGCGGTCGTCCTCGGCGGCAACCGCGTCAGGCCGGTGACCGTCGCGATGTTCAACTTCATTTCCGTCGAGCAGACGTTGTGGGCAAAGCTTGCCGCGGGAGCGATGCTCGCGATGGCACCGGTCATCGTGCTCGGCCTTCTCGCGCAGCGACATATCGTCAAGGGCTTGACCGTTGGCGCCGTGAAGGGCGGAGGACGCCGGTGACGACGACTGCCGACAACGCGCCCGGCGCGGCACGGCACGGGCGCGTCGGCATGCGCGGCATCGTGAAGCGGCACGGCAGTCTGACGGTGCTGCACGGCATCGACCTCGACATCGAGCCCGGCGAATTCTTCGCGCTGCTCGGGCCATCGGGTTCCGGCAAGACTACGACGCTGCGCATCCTTGCCGGTCTCGAGCCGTTGAACGAAGGTCGCGTCATGCTCGACGGGCAGGACGTCACGCAGCGCGAGCCGGGCGAGCGCGATGTCGCCATGGTGTTCCAGAGCTACGCGCTTTATCCGCACATGACGGTGTACGACAACATCGCGTTCCCGTTGCGGATGGTCGCTACGCCTAAGAGCGATGTCGACCGCGCGGTGCGCGACGCCGCCGCACTCGTGCACATCGATCGGCTGCTCGACCGTCGACCGGGCCAGCTGTCGGGTGGGCAGCAGCAGCGGTGCGCGCTCGCGCGCGCCATCGTTCGCAAGCCGCGGCTGTTCCTGCTCGACGAGCCGCTGTCGAATCTCGACGCCAAGCTGAGGCTCGAGACGCGCGTCGAATTGCGCAAGCTTCAGCGCACGCTCGGCGTGACGACCGTGTACGTGACTCACGACCAGGAAGAGGCCATGACGATCGCCGATCGCGTCGCCGTCTTCATGGAAGGCCGCATCGCGCAGGTTGGGCGGCCGCTCGACATCTTCGCGCGGCCCGCGTCGACGGTCGTCGCGGGATTTCTCGGCAGCCCGCCGATGAACCTGCTGCCGGCCGTCGTGCGTGACGGCGTCGTTCGCGTCTCCGGTGTCGATGTGTCGATCGGCCGCCCGGCCGGCGCCGATGGCCCGGTGACGCTGGGCGTGCGACCGTCGGCGCTGCGCATCGCCGACGCGGGCATTCCGGCGCGCGTGTACCTGGTAGAGGACCTCGGCGATTCGACGATCGTCGATCTCGATGTCGCGGGGCAGATCGTCAAGCTGCGCACCGATCAGCGCGTAGGTGTGCGGGAAGGGGACTCGGTTCACGTCGCGTTCGCCGGCGACGCCGCTCATCTGTTCGATGGCGCAACCGGACTTCGCCGCAGCGGCTAGCCGCGCCGATGCGTGTTGCAAATGCGCACGGCGCAACGCTCGCGAACGGCAATGCGGCTTGCCCGTCGCATCGGGCGTCCGGTAACATTCGTTCCTCATCAAAAGTCATCGCGCGAGAATTGCCGAGTCCATGCCTGCCGCCCTGCACGCCACCGCTTCCATTGCACCGGACGTCCGCGTCCCGCGCAGTGTTCCGGTACGCGCCGGTCGCAGCGATCAGCAGCGCGCGCAAGACGCCGCCGGCCACGCCGTCGCGCGTGTGACGAACTAGCGTTACCCCGACCGGACGACGTCCGCCGGGTGCAGGCGGAACCGTCGAAGGTCTCGATCCCTTCGATTCATCCGCCCGCTGTGGCAGCCGTGGCGAGCGCGCGCCTTTCGCGCTGAACGACGTGACAGGAGAACCGAGCCTATGACCCTTCGACCCGACATCCGCATTGACGTGCGCGTGCGGCTTCGCGCAGGGGGCGTCGTCGGCTAGACCGACCCATCCCTCGCTCGGAGCCCGGCGCGGCACGTGAACCGGGCTTTTTTACGCCCGGACCACCGACACTTGAGCGAGGCAATGATGCAAAACGCACATCGATCCTATCGACCACCTTACGGCCGCGGCGACTTCCGGCTCGTCAGGGCGACAGGGGAAGGAACCTACTGGAGCTGTCCGCAAGGCATCGTCGTCAGAATGGCGAGCGGCGAGCACGAAGCGGCGCGGCAATCGAGCACGGCCCCGGCGTGGAACTTCGCCGGCCTGGCGCTGGCGCTTGCCGTCCGGCTGGCGCGTGCATGAGCGCGCAACAATCCGGGAACCGGACCTCGGACGCGGAAACGCGTCCGGGGCCCGCCGCTGAGCTCGGTCGTTAGCCATCCA
>JBDTNI010000017.1:0-11653 GCA_039933815.1 Betaproteobacteria bacterium | reverse complement strand
GTGGTCGCCGAGGAAGTGCAGCGGCTCGCGGAGCGCTCGGGCGAGGCGACGAAGCAGATCGAGGCGATCGTCAAGACCATTCAGGCGGACACGCAGGACGCGGTCGCGGCCATGGAAAAATCGACGGTCGGCGTGGTCGAAGGCGCGAAGCTGTCGGATGCCGCCGGCGGCGCGCTTGCCGAGATCCAGCGGGTGTCGCGCGAGCTCGCGGAATTGATCGGCGGGATCTCGGCGCAGACGCAGCGGCAATCGTCTTCGGTGACAGACGTGACGCGCGGGATGCAGGGCATCCTGCGGATTTCCGAGGAGACGACCGAAGGCACGAAACAGACGAACGTGTCCATCGGACAGCTGACCAAGCTCGCGGCGGAACTGCGCAGTTCGGTCGCGGGCTTCAAGGTTTGAATCGACGCAACGGCGTGACGGGAACCTGGGAGTGACGGCGTGTTGAGTGAAACCGCTACCGAATTCGATCTCGGACCGCTGTCGTGGGTCCAGGGTGAAATCGACGAGGCGCTGACGCGGGGAACCGAGGCGCTCGCCTCGTTTCGTGCCAATCCGGCCGATACGACGTCGCTCAAGCACGCACGCGCCCATGTACACCAGGCGGCGGGCGCCATTCAGATGGTGGGCCTCGACGCGGTGGTCGCGTTCACCGACGAGATCGAGCGCCAGCTCGTCCGGATCGAGGAGCTCAACGCTGCCGACGTGTCGCCCGCGGTCGAGCTCGTCGATCACGCCGTCAGCCGGCTGCGTGTATTCCTCGACGATATCGCGAACGGCGCGCCGCCGGTGCCGCTGACACTGTTCGGCGAATACGAGGCCATGCAGAAGGCGCGTGGCGTTGAAGCCCCGGCGCCGACCGACCTCTTCTATCCCGATCTCAACGTGCGCGCGCCGCGCGCGCCGCAGAGCGAGATCATGCCGGCGACGCGGCTCGCGTCGCACCTGCTGAAGGAGCGCCGCCAGTATCAGCGCGGGCTCCTCGAATGGCTGCGCGGTGCCGATGCCGGCGCCGCCGCGATGCGCGAAGCGATCGAGGCGATCGAGGACCTGACGACCCAGGCGAACCTGCGCGCGTTCTGGTGGACTGTCGGCGCGCTGCTCGAAGGGCTGCAGGCGGGCACGCTCGATCGCAGTTTCGGCGCGAAGCAGCTCGTCGCTCGCATCGACATGCAGATCCGGCGCGTCACCGAAGGCAGCGCCAAAGTCGCCGACAGGCTGCGTCGCGAAGTTTTGTACTACATCGCGACCGCGCTGCGGGGGTCGCCGCGGATCGACGCCGTGCAGGATGCGTATCACCTGGCGGCGCTGATCCCGACGGCCGAGGCGCTCGACAGCGACGTCGTCCGCCGCCAGCCGTTGCTTCGCGACGCGCGCGACCAGCTCGCGGGTGCCAAGGACGCCTGGCTCAAGGCCGCTTCAGGCCGTACCGACGCGCTGCCGAAGCTCCAGCAACTGCTCGCTTCGGCCAACGCCAAGGCGGCCGAGGTTCGTCATCCCCCGCTGTCGAAGCTGACGTCGGGGCTCGTCGAGCGCCTGGCGGACATGCCTGCGAGCGGTGTGTCGGAACCGCTCGCGATGGAGTTCGCCACGGCGCTCCTGCTCGCGGAGAGCGCGTTCGAGAACTTCAACAACCTGTCGCCCGAGTTCGCGAGCCAGGTCGACACGATGCTGGCGCGCCTCGATGCCGCCCGCGCGGGACGATCGGACGAGTCGGCGGCGCCGGCGCTCGACGAGATGTCGCGCCGCGCACAGGAGCGACTGCTGCTGTCGCAGGTCATGCGCGAGGTGCGCGCCAACCTGCGGCACATGGAGCAGGTGCTCGACGCATTCTTCCGCGATCACACGCGTCGGTTCGAACTCGCGGCGCTGGCGAAGGACAGCCAGCAGATTCGCGGCGCACTGCGCATACTCGAGCTCGATGACGCCGACCGGCTGCTCGCGCTGTGCCAGACGCAGATCGAGACGTATGCCGATCCCGAATCGGCGGTCGACGAGGAGGGTCTCGAGCTGCTCGCCGAGTCGCTGTCCGGTCTCGGCTTCTACGTCGACGCCGTGCTTCACCAGCGGCCCGACCGCGAGCGCATCATCGCGCCGCTGATCGCCAAGCGGCTCGGCGAAGTCCCGCAGCCGACGGTGGCGGAACCGCAGTCCGTAGAGGAATCGGTTGCCGAGCTGCGCGGGTCGCTGCCTAAATTGATGGCCGACGTGCGCGACGCGCCCGCCGACGAGGCGGTGCGCGACGAGCTGCGCGGCAAGCTCGCGAGCCTCCGCGACGACGCAGACTTGATCGGAGACAGCGAGCTCGTGGCGCAGGCGAAAGCCGCGCTGAAGGCGATCGACGGCGGCTCGGAGTCATCCGCGCTCGCCGCGAGCGTCGACCGGATCGTGGAGGCGGGTTCGACGCCGGCGCCCGCGATCTCGGAGGAGACGCAACGACTGCTGGATACCGATGCGAGTGCGCTCGACGCGGAACTCCTTGACATCTACCTGACCGAGGCCGACGAGGTGCTGGACACCGTCGCCGCGCATCGCGGGATCCTCGAGCACAACCCCGGCGACCGCGAGGCGCTGGTGACGATTCGGCGCCAGTTCCACACGCTGAAGGGCAGCGGCCGGATGGTCGGTCTCATCGAGCTCGGCGAACTGGCTTGGGGGGTCGAACGCGTCCTCAATCGCCTGCTCGAAGAGGATCGTCGCGTCACCCCGTCGGTGACCGCGCTGATCGGCGTGGCCGACACGAGTTTCCGCCGTTGGGTGAAGGAACTGCGCGACACGGGACGCTTCGCCACGGCCCCGTCGTCGTTGCAGGCGGCCGTCCGCGTCGTCGAATCGGAGTGGCCGGGCGGCGCGCCTGCCGTCGCGCCGCCGATCCGTGTCGCCAGGGAAGGCCCGACGTTCCCGGAGACCGAATCGCCGATCGGCCCGATCACCGCGCCGGCGGCCGATGTGGACGCCACGATCTTCGACATCGATCTCGGAGCGCCGCTCGACACCCCATCACCGTATTCGCACGAGGGCGACCGCATTGCACGGGTCGCGTCGCTGGACACGACCGGCGTGCCCGATCTCGAGCTCGTCGATTTTCCGGAACTCGGCGCGTCCCCGGCAGACGGGGACGGCCCGGCGGTCACGGTGCTCGAGGAATCCGCCGATGAAATAATCGACGTCGGATTGCCGTCCGACGCGCGCGACACCGCCAAGCCGATGTTGCGCGTCGTTGCCGACAACACTGCGTCGCATGCGGCCGGCGAGTCGCGCCTCCGCTCGGCGCACGGCCCCGATCTGATGTTGTTGAGCGACGGCGCGCGCGAACCCGATTCAACGACCGCGGTCGAGCCCGAGGAGGTCGTCGTCGGCACGGTGACACTGTCCGCGTCGTTGTGGCGGATCCTGTGCGACGAGGCCGAGCAGAACGTCGCCGTGCTCCAGCACGAAGTGTCGATCCTGCAGTTCGACCCCGACCACATGCCCGTCGTGGCGATGGTGCGCGCCAGCCACACTCTGTGCGGCATCCACCGCACCGGCGGCATCGCGTTGACTGCGACGACGGCGCGCGCGCTCGAGCAGGCGCTGCTGGCGCTCGAAGAACGCGCCGCGCCGTTTCCGAGCACCGCGCAGCCCGTACTGGCCCGCGCGACCGCCGGACTCGCGCACCTCGTCTCGCGGGTCAAGGCCCGCGATGGCTTTACGCCTAGCGACGAGCGCGAAGCCGCTGAAATCGTCGCCGAGCTCGACGACATGCGCCGCGACGCACTTGCCGACGTGCCGGTGGTCGATCCGCTGCTGCCGCCGGAAGCGGCCTCTGAATTCGGTCGGCCGTTGCCACCAGCGGTCCCGACGGCAACTGACGCGGACGAAGTGCATGCAATTGCCGAGACCGAACTTGCCAGCGTCGGCAGTGACGTCAGTGATCCAGGCGGTGCGGATCGGGCCCCGATCGAACCGTCCGGTGTTGCAAGGGTCGCGGAGACGTCGCCGGCGAACGCCGCCCCCGATGCGATGCTGCTGCTCCAGTGGACGGACACGCCCGGTGCCGACGCGCCGCCGGCGGATGCGGTCACCATCGACGACGCGGGCAACACCACCGCGGCGGCGCAGGACGCCGCGCCGGGCGAATCGGATCTTCAGCAGCCGTTCGTCGAGTTCCCGCCCGTCGCCGGCCATTTGCAGGCGCCGGTCGAGACGGCTGGGGAGCCGCGGATGCCAGCGTCCGCGGCTCTCGAGCAGGCGTGGCCGGACGACGCCGCGGCCACGACCGACAGCGCCGCCGCGCCTGCAGGGCCCGCGCCCGTTGCCGCGCCGCGCGTGGTCGCGTCCGACGAATCGCTGCTGGAAGTGAGCGACGACCTCGACGAGACGATCCTGTCGATTTTCGTCGAGGAGGCCAACGAGCTCTTCCCCCAGGCCGGCGAGCAGGTCCGTGCCTGGCGACGCGCGCCCGACGACGCAGCGAGTGCGGCACAGTTGCGGCGCACGTTGCATACGCTGAAAGGCAGCGCGCGAATGGCCGGCGCGATGAGGCTCGGCGAGCTCGCGCACCGGATGGAATCGAGGCTGTCGATCGGCGACGTGCTCGTCACGCCGAATGCCGAGCTGTTCGACGCGCTCGATACCGACATCGACCGCATCGCGTTCGTGCTCGACGCGCTTCGGGAAGGCAAGGGCAGCGTCGTGCTGCCGTGGCTCGCGCCGCCGACGGCAACTGCGGCGCCCGCGCCGACGAAGGCATGGTCTGGCGGCGACCTGTCGGGCGACGCGTCGGGCGTGCCGGGCACGTCGCCCGCACCGTCCCCGACCGCACCGGCACCGGCCGGCGAGCCCGCCGACGCCGAGACCGCGAAAGCGATGCTCCGCGTTCGCGCCGACATCGTCGATCAGCTCGTCAACGAGGCGGGCGAGGTGGCGATCGCGCGCGCCCGCGTCGAAGGCGAGTTGCGCGCGCTGAAGGCAAATCTGCTCGAGCTGACGGGAAGTGTCATTCGACTGCGCAGTCAGGTGCGCGAAATCGAATTGCAGGCCGAAACGCAGATCCAGTCCCGGATGTCGCATGTCGATCCGGCGCAGCAGGACTTCGATCCGCTCGAACTCGACCGCTTCACGCGTTTTCAGGAGCTGACGCGTTCGTTCGCCGAGGGCGTCAACGATGTGTCGACGGTACAGCAGGCGCTGCTCAAGAATCTCGACGACGCCGACGCGGCGCTGCTCGCGCAGGCGCGGCTGTCTCGCGACGTGCAGCAGCGGCTGTTCGCCATCCGGACGGTGCCGTTCAACAGTCTTTCCGAGCGGCTGTACCGGGTGCTGCGCAAAACCGCCCGCGACCTCGACAAGCGGGCCAATCTCGAAATCCACGGTGCGCAGACCGAGCTCGATCGGTCGGTCCTCGAAAAGCTCGTCGGGCCGCTGGAACACCTGCTTCGCAACGCCCTCGACCATGGTATCGAGTCGCGCATCGCGCGCGCAACCGCGGGAAAGTCGGAGACCGGCGAGATCGAGCTCACCGTGCGCCAGGTAGGCAATGAAATCGCGATCGAGCTGTCCGACGACGGCAAGGGCATCGACTTCGAGCGCGTCCGTGACCGCGCGACGAGCGCGGGGCTGCTTGGCGCGGACAGCGAGCCCACGATCCACCAACTCGTCGAATGCCTGTTCCACCCCGGCTTTTCGACGGCGTCCGCCGTCACGCAGATCTCGGGGCGTGGCATCGGCATGGACGTGGTCCGCAATGAGATCGTCGCACTCGGCGGGCGTGTCGATGTGCACACGCAGCCGGGCAAGGGCACTCGGTTCAATCTGTTCCTTCCGCTCACGCTCGCCGTCGCGCAGGCGGTTCTCGTCAAAGCGGCCGGCCGCCTGTGGGCCATACCCGCGCCGATGGTCGAGCAGGTCCAGCAGATCAAGCCCGACGTGCTGGAAACGCTCTACGCCGACGGGCAGGTGCACTGGCAAGGGCGCGCGTGGCCGTTCCACTATCTGCCGCGGCTGCTGGGCGATGTCACTTGGGTTCCCGAGACCGCGCGCTACAACGCCGTTCTGCTGCTCCGCAGCGGCCAGGGTACGGCGGCGATCCATGTCGACGAAATGATCGGCAACCAGGAAGTCGTCGTGAAGAATATCGGGCCGCAGCTCGCGCGCGTACCGGGTGTCTCGGGTGCGACGGTGCTGGGCACCGGCGAGATCGTGCTGATCATCAATCCGGTGCAGCTCGCGCAGCGCCCGGACATCGTTCGCTACGACCCGGCGGAAAACGCGCGGCTGACCGACGAGTTGCGCAAGGCGGCGGCGTCGACGGCGCGCAAGCTCGTCATGGTGGTCGACGATTCGCTGACCGTGCGCAAGTTCACGACCCGGCTGCTGACGCGCGAAGGATTCGACGTCGTCACGGCGCGCGACGGCATCGATGCATTGAAGATGCTTTCCGAGCATGCGCCCGACGCGATCCTGCTCGACATCGAGATGCCGCGAATGGATGGGTTCGAATTCGCCAAGACGATCAGGAACGACGGAAAGACGGCCGGCATCCCGATCATCATGATCACGTCGCGAACGGCCGACAAGCACCGCAACCGTGCCGCGGAGCTTGGCGTCGAGCGCTTTCTCGGCAAGCCGTACCAGGAAGACGAGTTGCTGCAGGGCCTGAAGAGCGTCATCGCGGAATCCGCGGCGGACGCCGAGTCACCCGGCGCGGCGCACTGAGCCGCACGGCGCTGCGGCGCCGCCGGCGCGACGACGCCTTACTCTCGAGCGGTCAGTCAGGTCTGCATCGGCTTGGGCGGCTGCGTGACCGGCTGCCATTCGATGCGCTCGTATTCGGCGATCACCTGCGCCCCCACGAGCAGCACCAGCGCCGCGATTTCGAGCGACAGCAGGACGACGATCGACGTCGTCAGCGAGCCGTATACGGTCCGGATCTGCGACAGCGTTGCGAAATACCAGACGAGCACATGGCGCGAGATTTCCCACAGCACGGTTGCCGCCAGGCCGCCGATCAGCGCGTGGCGCCACGCGAGACGGCCGACCGGCATCACGAAGTAGATCGACGCGAGCAACAGTACCTCGCCGCAGGCGCCGATCATGTACAGCAGCGCGCGCGAGACTCCCGACATCGAAAGGTCGTGGCCGAAGAAGTCGAGCGTGGTGAGCGCCAGCGACTGGAGTGCGCCCGCCATCACGGTGACGAGCAGCAGTCCGACGCCGAGGATCAGGATGTAGAGGTACGGCAACAGAACGGACAGCATCAGCGGCCGCTTCTTCTCGAGCACGCGATGGTAAAAAATCACCGACATCGCGTTCTCCAGCACCGAAAAGGCGAGCGAGCTGAAGAACACCAGCGTGACCGCGAGCGTCCATCCGATGACTTCGCGATTTGCGATGAAGCCGTGCAACTCCGTGATCAGCGGCGCCGACTGGCCGGGAACGACGATCTCGAGATAACGTGCGAGCGTCAGCATGAGCCGGTCGGCATCGATAACGTGCGAGAGCACGATGACGAGCAGGATCATCAGCGGCACGATCGACAGCAGCGTGTAATACGCTACGGCGCCCGCCAGCAGCAGCCCCTGGTTGGCGCGGAACGCGCGCCACGTCTGCGTGACGAACGCCAGCGGATCCTGCGCGATCTTGCGGGCGGATCTCGATAGCGACGGGGGCGGAGACAGTGGTCCTAGCACGGCCGACGATAGTCGCATGGACGACGATCGTCATCAATCGGCTGTCGCGACCGCGTGTCGTAGGACGAACACGGAGGTACGCGCTGGCGTGGCAGCGAAGTCCCCGCGGCTGACAGCGACGGGCATCGGCGGTACATTCGTCCCTCTGGCAACGGGAGGACCCGCGATGGTGCACTTCACGACGGAGAACATTCGTACGGTGGCGCTCGTCGGCGACGGCGCTGCCGGCAAGACCACCCTTGCCGAGGCATTGCTGGCGAAAGCCGGGGCCATCGCGACCGCGGGCAGTATCGAGCGGGGCAGCACCGTCAGCGACCACGACGCGATCGAAAAGACCTATCAGCACTCGCTGCGCGCGTCGCTGCTGCACCTGGAGACCGACGGCACGCGCATCCACCTGATCGACACCCCCGGCTTCCCGGATTTCATCGGCCAGGCGATCGGCGCGCTCGATGCTGTCGAGACGGCCGCAATCGTCGTCAGCGCGGCCGCAGGCCCGCAGATGATCGCATCGCGGATGATGGAATGGGCGGCGGCGCGCAAGCTGTGCCGGCTCGTCGTCATCAATCGCATCGACGCGGACAATGTCGATCTCCCTGCGGTGCTCGCGGGCGTGCAGGGCGCCTTCGGCAAGGAGTGCCTCCCGATCAACCTGCCGGCCGACGGCGGCAAGCGCGTCGTCGATTGCTTCTTCAACCCGTCAGGCGATGCCGATTTCTCGTCGGTCGACGCTGCGCACCGCGCGCTCGTCGACCAGGTCGTCGAAGTCGACGAGGCGTTGATGTCGCTGTACCTCGAGCAGGGCGAGATCGAGCCCGCACAGTTGCACGCGCCGTTCGAAACGGCCTTGCGCGAAGGACACCTCGTTCCCGTGTGCTTCGTGTCGGCGAAGACCGGCGCGGGCGTCGCCGAATTGCTCGACGTGCTGGTGAAACTGGCCCCCAATCCCGCCGAGGGCAATCCACCGCTGTTCTACAAGGGTGAAGGCGATGCCGCGACCGAGTTCCATTCCGAACCCGACCCTGACCAGCACGTGCTCGCGCATGTCTTCAAGGTCGTGATGGATCCGTTCGTCGGCAAGCTCGGCGTGTTCCGTGTGCACCAGGGCACCGTCACGCGCGACACGCAGCTCTTCGTCGGCGACGGGCGCAAGCCGTTCAAGGTCGGGCACCTGTTCATGCTGCAGGGCGGAAAGTACGTCGAGATCGATTGCGCGGTGCCGGGTGATCTCGCGGCGGTCGCGAAGGTCGACGACATCGAATTCGACTGCGTGCTCCACGACTCGCACGACGAGGACCACATCCACATGCGGCCGCTCGAGTTTCCGGTGCCCATGCACGGTTTTGCCATCACGCCGAAGCGTCGCGGCGACGAGCAGCGCATCTCGGACGTGCTGCACAAGATGATCGCCGAAGACCCGACGCTTGTCGTGTCACACGATCCGAACGTCAACGAGACGGTGCTGCGCGGCCTTGGCGAACTTCACCTGCGATCGGTGTTCGAGCGGATGGCGAACCAGTTCAAGCTGGAGGTGGACGCCCGCCCGCCGCGCGTCCCTTATCGCGAAACGGTCACGGCGAAGGCGGAAGGTCACCATCGCCACAAGAAGCAGACGGGCGGCGCCGGACAGTTCGGCGAGGTGTTCCTGCGCATCGAACCGACCGCACGCGGCTCGGGATTCGAATTCGTAGACCAGGTGAAGGGCGGTGCCATTCCCAACACGCTGATTCCCGCGGTGCAGAAGGGTATCGAGCAGGTGCTCGGCGCCGGTCCTGTCGGTGGATTTCCGATGCAGGACGTGCGCGTCATCGTCTACGACGGCAAATATCATCCGGTGGATTCCAAGGAGGTCGCCTTCGTCGCGGCGGGGCGCAAGGCGTTCACGGACGCCATCTCGAAGGCGAAGCCGATCATCCTCGAGCCGATCGTCGGTGTGGAGATCAACTGCCCCGCGGCTTCGATGGGTGACGTGACCGGCGATCTCGCGGCGCGACGCGGTCAGGTGACCGGCACGCAGACCACGCACGCCGCGATGCTCGCCGTCAACGGGGTCGCGCCGCTGTCGGAACTCGACGGCTACGGCGCGCGGCTCAAGTCGATGACGGGCGGACACGGCGCCTGGACGATGGCGCTGTCACACTACGAGCAGGCGCCGCCCAACCTGCAGGCGCAATTGGCGGCCGAATACGCGAAGCACCGTCGACACGACGACGAGTGACGTCGCGTCGGCACGCTCAGAACTCGTGTTCGAGCTGCGCGCCCGTCGCCGCCGCGTTTGGGCCGTGTCACTCACCGGCGCCCGAAGCGCAGGTCGCTGGCCAGCAGTTCCTGGCGCCACAGCAGAGCGCCCCTCTGGTCGTAGCTCTCCAGCACGACCCGGCGAGCGTTTTCGGGACCGCTCAACCGGATCAGGCCGAACTGTCGCCTGCCAACGAGCGTTCCCGGTACGAGGTCCGGGTTCTGCCGCTCCGCAGCGTCGGGATTTTCGTAAGGCCGGGAGGTCAGCGGACTCGACGTGAACTCGTACAGCGGGTAAGCGCCCGGGCGCTCGATGCGCAACAACTCGCCGAAATGACGGTCTCCGCTCGCGAACATCACGCCGTCGACGCGCTGCGCGAGCAGCCAGTCCGCGAGCCGCTTCTGCTCGTCCGGGAAATGGTTGAAGCCTTCGAACCGGTTGGCGCGGTTCCACATCTGCGAGCCGTTGGCGACGAGCTTCAACGTCGCGGAAGAATAAACGAGCGCATTCTGCAGCCAGTCGATCTGCGCGGCGCCGAACATCGTCTTGTCGGCCCCGTCGCGCATGCGGTTTGCCGAACGGTACCAGCGATCGTCGAGCAGGAAGATATCGACGTCGCCGTAGCGCGCGCGGCCGAACACGCCGGGCACGTCGGGAAGGCCGAAGCTCGGATTGGCCCAGTAGCGCCTGAACAGCGCGAGCGAATCGCCCTTCATCGTGTACGACCGGTCAGCGTCGTTGGGGCCGTAGTCGTGGTCGTCCCAGATCGCCACGTGTGATGTCGCCGTCAGCAGCTTCTGCAGCGCGGGCAGCGCACGCTGTCGCCGGTAGCGCGCAGCCATCGACACGGCGTCGAGTTCGTCGGGCGGCTGGAAATAGAGGTTGTCGCCAAGCCACACCATGAGGTCCGGCGATTTCGACGCGATGGCGTCGAGGATCTCGAAGCCGCCGCCGTAGGAACTCGCGTTCCACGGGGGCCCGGCGGCGGCGAGGAAGAAACACGAGCCGATGGCGATCGTGATGTCCGTTGCGTCGACCGCTTTGCTCCAGTACGGCTGCGCACGCACGCTTCCTTCGCGATGATCGCCGTCGCCGTCGACGGCGTACGCGACCGGCGTGCCGGGAGCAAGCCCGGTGAGCCGCGCAACGACGACGTTGTCGTCAAGTACTCCTGCGTCGAGCGTCGACGCATGGTCGACGCCGTCGTGCGCGGAACGCCAGTGCACGCGTATCGGGCCCGGTGCGTCGGCCTGAATCCACAGCAGCGCGCTCGTATAGTCGGTGAAACCGTGCATGACCACGAGGTGCGCGTCGGCGGCGCGGACGAACAGGCTCGCGACGACGAGTGCGATGACGCTTCGCAGCATGGGCGGAGCTCATGACGTGGGTGGGCGTTCGATTGTGCGGGCACCGCCCCCAGATTACAATCTGCGCCATGGGTGATTCGGTCAACCTGACGCACCACTTCCTGATCGCGATGCCGGCGATGTCGGATCCGCATTTCGCCAACTCCCTCACCTTCGTCTGCGAGCACAACCCCGAAGGCGCGCTGGGCATCGTCGTGAACAAGCCGATCGACATGACGTTGTCGGCCCTGTTCGAGCAAATCGAGATACCGCTTGACGACAGCGCGCTGCGTCGCGCGCCCGTGCATTTCGGCGGTCCCGTGCAGATCGACCGCGGTTTCGTGCTCCACCGGCCGCTCGGAAACTGGCAGTCGACGCTGGCGATCAACGACGGC
>JBDTNI010000016.1:0-11972 GCA_039933815.1 Betaproteobacteria bacterium | reverse complement strand
ACGCCGAGGAAAGCGCCATTGCAGCGCCCGCGATGACCGGATTGAGAAAGCCCAGTGCCGCGAGCGGAATCCCGAGCGCGTTGTAGCCGAAGGCGAACACCAGGTTTTGCCGTATCTTGGCACGCGTGGCGCGCGACAGCAGGATCGCATCCACGACGGCGTTGAGATCATTGCGAATCACCGTGATGTCGGCGGCTTCGATCGCGACAGCCGAGCCGGCGCCGATCGCGAAACTCACGTCGGCGGCGGCAAGCGCCGGCGCGTCGTTGACGCCGTCGCCCACCATGCCCACGGTTACGCCTCCCTGCTGCAGTTCGCGTATGTAGTCCGCCTTGGACTGCGGCGTCATGCCGCCGCGCGCATACGCGATCGATACGTCGGCGGCGATGGCATCGACCGTCGACTGGTTGTCGCCCGACAGCATCACGACGTCGATGCCTTCGCGAGCGAGCCGAGCGATGGCTGCTGCCGACGTGGGCCGAACGCGGTCGGCGAGGGTGATAACCGCTGCAAGCGCGCCGGCGACGGCGACGCCGACGACCGTATCGCCGGCGCCGAGCCACGACTGAGAAGTGGCGGCGGCAACGGCGACACCGCGACTCTCGAGAAAAGCGAGCGAACCCACCTGCGCGGGACGGCGCGTTTCGCCGAGCAGGCCTTCGGCGCCGAGACCCGGCAACACCGCAAACGCCGTGACCGCCGGCAGCGTCGCCCCAGCGGCCTCCGCGCGCTCGACAATGGCCTTCGCCAGCGGGTGCGAGGCGCCTTGTTCGAGCGCTGCGGCGATGCCCAGCACGTCGGTCTCCGCATGACCCGCGGTGACGTGAACGCCGGAGACGACTGGCTTCCCCTGCGTGAGGGTGCCGGTCTTGTCGACGACCAGCGTGGTCAGTTGTCCGGCGTGTTCGAGCGCGACGGCGTCGCGTATCAGCACGCCCAGCCCCGCGCCGCGGCCCGTCCCGACGATGATGGCGGTCGGCGTTGCGAGACCCAGTGCGCACGGGCACGCTATGACGAGCACCGCGACGGCGCGCACCACGGCAGTGACTGCATCGCCCAGCGCCCACCACGTCGCGGCAAAGGTGATGAGCGCAGTCAGCACGACGAGCGGAACAAAGACCCCGGAGACCCTGTCCGCCAGCCGCTGAATCGGTGCCTTCGATCCCTGCGCCTCGCCAACGAGGCGCACGATGCCCGCGAGCAATGTCGCGCGGCCGACGCCGGTGGCGCTGCAACGCAGGACGCCGTCGAGGTTCACGGTACCGGCGTAGACGGGGTCGCCGGGCGCCTTGGCCATCGGCCGACTTTCGCCGGTAAGCATCGCCTCGTCGACCGACGCACCGCCTGCGAGCACCTCGCCGTCGACGGGGATGGCCTCACCCGCGCGCACGACGAAGCGGTCGCCCTGCACGACATCGCCCAGCGGCACGTCGACGTCGCGGCCCTCGCGCTCGACGTGGGCAGTCGCCGGCTGCAGATCGAGCAACGCCTCCATCGCCGAGGACGTGCGGGCCTTGGCACGGGTTTCGAGTGCCTTGCCCGCAAGCACGAGCGTGATGATCGCGGCCGACGCCTCGAAATAGACGTGCTGCGCAGATCCCGTCAGCGCGACGATCGCGCTCCACAGCCAGGCGATCGACGTGCCGAGCGCAATGAGGACGTCCATGTTGGCGCCGCCGCCGCGTAACGCGTGAAAGGCGCCGATGTAGAACCGCCGGCCGATGTAAAACTGCACGGGGGTTGCGAGCGCGAGCTGCAGCCAACGGGGCAGCAGCTCCGCGTGCGCGTCGCCGCCGGCCGCTAGCATAGCGATCATCGCCGCGACGAACGGCGCCGTCAGCAGTGCGGAGATGACGAGCTCACGGCGCAGCGCGCGCCAATCCAGGTCGCGCTGTTCCGCCTCGCGCGCACGCTCGACCGATTCGTCGCGCTTCACGTGGGCCGCGTAGCCGGCCTTGGCGACGGCGGCAAGCAGCGCATCGACGTCTGCGCGCGAACGGTCGTAATCGACGCGGGCCGACTCCGTCGCGAAATTCACGGCGGCTTCGACACCGGCGACGCGGTTCAGCGTCTTCTCGATCCGCACGGCGCACGCGGCGCACGTCATGCCTTCGACGGCGAGGTCGACGTGCTCGCGCGCTACGGCGGTGTCCGCCGACGGGACGCGCGCGACGGCGGTGCCCGCCGACGGGACGATTCCGGCGCGGGGACGAGTATCGGTGATGGGCGTTGACATGGGTTCATTGTATACCCCCCACCGGTATCTATCAACCCGCCGCTCAGGCTTCCGGCTTCATCTGGGGAAACAGGATGACGTCGCGGATCGAAGCGCTGTCGGTCAGCAGCATGACCAGCCGGTCGATGCCGATGCCTTCGCCCGCCGTCGGCGGCAACCCGTACTCGAGCGCGCGCACGTAGTCGGCGTCGTAATACATCGCCTCCTCGTCGCCGGCGTCCTTCGCGCGCGCCTGCGCCTGGAAACGCGCCGCCTGGTCTTCCGGATCGTTCAGCTCCGAGAAGCCGTTGGCGATCTCGCGGCGCGTGATGAAGAGTTCGAAGCGGTCGGTGACTGCGGGATCGGCGTCGCTGGCGCGGGCCAAAGGGGAAACGTCGGTCGGGTGCGCGACAATGAACGTCGGCTGCACGAGCTTCTCCTCCGTCGTCGCCTCGAACAGCTTGAGCTGCAGCAGCCCGACGCCGTCGGTTTCGAATACGTCGACTGAACAACGCGCCAGCGCGCGCTTCAGCGTGCCGACGTCGGCAAGGTCGAGCGACGCGTACTCGGCGTTGTGCCGCACGATTGCCTGCGCCATCGTCAGCCGCTCGAACGACTGCGCAAGGTCGATGGTCTCGCCCTGGTACGACAGCGTCGTGGTCCCGCACACGCGCCGCGCCACATCGCGCAGCAGTTCCTCGGTCAAGTCCATCAGGTCGCGGTAATCGGCGTAGGCCTGGTAGAACTCGAGCATCGTGAACTCGGGATTGTGCCGCGTCGAAATGCCTTCGTTGCGAAAGTTGCGGTTGATCTCGAACACGCGCTCGAGCCCGCCGACGACGAGGCGCTTCAGATAGAGTTCCGGCGCGATGCGCAGGTAGAGCGTCATATCGAGCGCGTTGTGATGCGTGACGAACGGCCGGGCCGCCGCGCCGCCGGGTATCGGCTGCATCATCGGTGTCTCGACTTCGAGAAAGCCTCGCGACACGAAGAATTCGCGGATCGCCTGCACGGCCTGCGAGCGCTTGACGAACACGTCGCGCGACTGCGGATTGGTGATGAGGTCGACGTGCCGCTGGCGGTAACGCTGCTCCTGGTCGGTCATCCCGTGGAACTTCTCGGGCAGCGGGCGCAGCGCCTTCGCGAGCAGGCGCACGCGAACGCACTTGACCGACAGCTCGCCCGTCTTGGTCTTGAACAGTGTCCCCGTCGCGCCGACGATGTCGCCCAGATCCCAATGCTTGAACGCGTCGAGCTCCGCCTGTCCGACGCCGTCGAGCGTCACGTACAGCTGGATGCGTCCCGACATGTCCTGCAGCGTCGCGAAGCACGCCTTGCCCATCACGCGCTTGAGCATCATCCGGCCCGCGACCGCGACGGGAGCCGGCGCCGCGTCGAACGCGGCATTGTCGGTGGCGTCGTGGGCCGCATGCAGATCGCCGGCGAGCGCATCGCGACGAAAGTCGTTCGGATAGGCGCCGCCGCCGTCGCGAAGTGCCGAGAGCTTGGCCCGCCGCTCGGCGACCACCTGATGTTCGTCTCGTGGAGGCTCGTCGCTCACGTCATACGCCCTGCTTCAGGCTCGCCGAGATGAAGTCGTCGAGATCGCCGTCGAGAATCGCCTGCGTGTTGCCGACTTCGTGGTTCGTGCGCAGATCCTTGATGCGCGACTGGTCGAGCACGTAGGAGCGGATCTGGTGCCCCCAGCCGATATCGGTCTTCGAGTCCTCGAGCTTCGCCTGCTGCTCCTGACGCTTGCGTAGCTCGAGATCGTACAGCTTGGACTTCAGCATCGCGAACGCCTCTGCGCGGTTGCGGTGCTGCGAACGGTCGGACTGGCACTGGACGACGATGTTCGTCGGCAGGTGCGTGATCCGCACGGCGGAGTCGGTCTTGTTGATGTGCTGGCCTCCCGCGCCCGACGCGCGATACGTGTCGATGCGCAGATCGGCAGGATTGATGTCGACTTCGATCGACTCGTCCACCTCGGGGTAGACGAACACGCTGGCGAACGAAGTGTGGCGGCGCGCATTCGAATCGAACGGGCTCTTGCGCACGAGACGATGCACGCCCGTTTCGGTGCGCAGGAAACCGTACGCATATGCGCCGTCGACCTTGATGGAGGCGCTCTTGATGCCCGCGACTTCACCGGGCGATTCCTCGAGCACTTCTACCGCGTAGCCTTTTCGTTCGCAGTAACGCACATACATGCGCAGCAGCATCGACGCCCAGTCCTGCGCCTCGGTGCCGCCGCTGCCCGCCTGGATGTCGACGAACGCGCTGCCGGGATCGAGCGGATTGTGGAACATCCGACGGAACTCGAGATCGCCGACGGTGCGCTCGAGCTTCGCCACGTCCGCCTCGATCGCGACCAACGCCGCGTCGTCTCCTTCCCCGCGCGCCATCTCGTAGAGCTCGGTGCTGTCGTCGAGGCCCGCGTGCAACACCTTCAGCGTCTGAACGACGCCGTCGAGCTGCTTCTTCTCCTTGCCGAGTTCCTGCGCACGCTGCGGGTTGTCCCAGACCTTCGGATCCTCGAGCTCGCGATCGACGGCCGCGAGCCTCGCTGACTTCACGTCGAAGTCAAAGATACCTCCGGAGCTGGGTCGTGCGATCCTTCAGGGAGGCGATTGAATTCGCGATCGCATTCAGGTGCTCGGCTTCCATTGCGCGGACTCGTCTAAGGTCGTCGTTCATTATAGCGGTACCATTGCCGGTCTCGGCTCCGACCGTCGCCCTGCCGTCGGCGCGGCGGCCTGGCCGAACGCCGCCCGCCTTCTGTCATGTATACGCCCGCCGGTTTCACGCCGCTGCACGCCGAGCCTCCGGCACTGTCGCCGGTCACGCTCGCGTTCGCGTTCGTCGGTCCGAAGCTGCTCGTCCTGGGAGACGAGCACGCACCGACGCTGCCGTCGCTCGATCACGTGCAGACCGCGATGCCTCGCGGCACGCGGCACTACCTCGGGCGCCTCGAAGACGCCGATTGCGTCGCCATCGCGTTGCCCGACGACAGCATTCCTCCCGGGGACTTGCGGCTCGCCGGACTTCGCGCGCTGTTCCTGCGGCTACCCGACGTGACGCTGTCACTCGCGGCGCGCGCGTTCCAGGTGCTCGAATGGGACCGCACGCACCGTTTCTGCGGCCGCTGCGGGACGCCGACGCTGATCAAGCCGGGCGAGCGCGCCAAGATCTGCCCCGCCTGCGGCTACGTCGCCTATCCGCGCATCTCGCCGGCGATGATGGTGCTCGTCACGCGGGGACCGGACGTACTGCTGGCGCGCGCAAACCGGTTCCCGAATGCGATGTACAGCGCGCTCGCGGGATTCGTCGAGCCCGGCGAGACGATCGAGGATTGCATTCACCGCGAGGTTCGCGAGGAAGTCGGCATCGACGTGACCGACCTGCAGTACTTCGCAAGCCAGTCGTGGGCGTTTCCGCATTCGTTGATGATCGCGTACACGGCGCGCTACGCCGGTGGCGAGTTGCGTCCCGACCCGTCGGAGATCGAAGACGTCCGCTGGTTTGACGTCGATGCGCTGCCCGGCCTGCCGAGCACGGTGTCGATTTCGCGCCGGCTGATCGAGGCGACCGTCGCGCGGCTTCGCGCCGAATACCGCGCGTCGGCTTGAGTTAGAATCGTCCGACATTTGTCGTTCGTTTCGACCGCCCCCATGTCCTCGCCTTCGCTGCACCCCCGATTCGCCGCCGCGCTGCTCGCCGCGTTCGCGTTCTCCGCGTTCGCGCAGTCGCCGCCGGCCACGCAGGACCCCCGCGACATGGGCGAGGAGGCGCGCAAGCTCTACGCGGCGTCACTGCGCGACGCCCGGACGCTGATCGACCAGAAGAAGTACGACGAGGCAATCGCCAAGCTCGACGCGCTCAACGCCGCGCGGCCGCGGGAATCGCAGGCGCGCTTCATGAAGGGCCTTGCGCTGACCGACGAGGGAAAGACGGACGAGGCGATCGGCGTTTTTCGGGCAATCCTCGCCGATTTTCCGGAATTGCCGGAACCGAGGAACAACCTCGCGGTCCTTTATGCGCAGAAGGGTGATTATGCGCAGGCTCGCGACGAGCTGGAGCGCGCGGTGGCGACCGCTCCGGATTACGGCGTGGCGCACGAGAACCTGGGCGATGTCTACGCCCGCCTCGCCGCCGTCGAGTACGAGAAGGCGTCGACGCTCGACAAGCGCAACCGGTCGGCGGGCGACAAGCTGCGGCAGATTCGCACGCTGCAGCCGGAGTAAATTGCCGGGGGGACCTGGCGTCGGCAGGTCGCCGACGGGAACGCCGCGGCGGTGTTCGAATCACCTTCAAAGGAGTCGACGATGCGCCACTGGTCACTGGTCTGGTTGCTTGCGCTGGCGACGGCGTCGCCCGCCTTCGCCGCGAACCCTCAGGTCGAGATCGAGACGACCGCAGGCGTCATCAAGCTCGAGCTGTATCCCGACGCTGCACCGAAGACCGTCGAGAACTTCCTCAAGTACGTCAATGCCAAGCAATACGACGGCACGCAGTTCCATCGGGTGATCAAGGGCTTCATGATCCAGGGCGGGGGTTACGACAGCGAATTCCGCGAGCGCCCGACGCGTCCGCCCGTCCCGATCGAAAGCGAGCAGAGCGCGAAGGCCGGCCTGTCCAACAAGCCGGGGACGGTCGCGATGGCGAGAACCGGCGACCCGAATTCGGCGACCTCCCAGTTCTTCATCAACGTCGGCGACAACCGGCGGCTGGACTTCCGGTCTGCCGATCCGCAAGGGTACGGTTATACCGTGTTCGGCAAGGTCATTGCCGGGATGGACGTCGTCGATCGCGTCGCCAAGGCGCCGACCGGCGCCGGCGGTCGGTTCCCGACCGACGTACCCGCCGAGCGCGTCGTCATCAAATCGGCGCACGTCGTCACATCGGCGGCCAATTAGGAGATTCGCATGGTTGTCCTGCACACCAATCACGGCGACGTGACGCTCGAACTCGACGTAGAGAACTCGCCGGCGACCGTCAGGAACTTCCTGCAATACGTCCGCGACGGGCATTACGACAACACGCTTTTCCACCGGGTGATCCCCGGCTTCATGGTCCAGGGCGGCGGGTTTACGCCCGGCATGAAGCAGAAACCGACGCGCGACACCGTCGCCAACGAAGCCGCCAACGGCGTCAAGAACGGGCACTACACGGTGGCGATGGCGCGCACGTCAGATCCGCATTCGGCGACCGCGCAATTCTTCATCAACGTGGCCGACAACGCATTTCTCGACTACAAGGCGCCGAGTGCGCAGCATTACGGTTACTGCGTGTTCGGCAAGGTCGTGTCGGGGCAGGACGTCGTCGACAGGATCACCGGCGTGCCGACATCACGCTCGGGAATGCACGAAAACGTACCGACCGACGACGTCATCATCACGCGCGCCGAGGAAGTCGCCTAGACCCGGAGCGCGTGCCGTGGAGCGCGTGATGCATCGTGCCGCCTCCGCCGGCCCGCACGCGCGATGAAGCCCACGCTGCTGTTATCCGACCTTCACCTCGCTCCGGAGCGGCCCGCGTCCGCCGCTGCGTTCGAGGCGTTCGCGCGGGAACCGGCCCGCGACGCAGCCGCCGTGTACGTGATGGGCGACCTGTTCGACGCGTGGATCGGCGACGAGCAGCGCTTCGAGCCGTTCGCGCGCCGAATCGTTGCCGCGCTACGGGGCATCAGCGATGCCGGCGTTCCGCTGTATGTCGCGCGCGGCAATCGCGATTTCCTCCTCGGCGCTGCGTTTGCCGAAGCCGCAGGCGCCACGCTGCTCGACGAGCAGACTCTCGTGGACATCGGCGGCACGATGACGTTGCTCGCCCACGGCGACGAATTCTGCACCGACGACGTGGCATACCAGCGCTATCGCGCGCTGTCGCGCGACCCCCGGCAGCAGCGCCGCCTGCTGAGCCTTCCGTATTTCGTGCGGCGGTGGATCGGCGGGTGGCTGCGGCGCAGGAGTCGTTCGGCCACCGCGCGCAAGCCGGACGCCATCCTCGACGTCAATGACTGCGCCATCGACGCCGCGTTCCGCCGCACATCGGCGACGCGGATGATCCACGGGCACACGCACCGTCCGGCGCGTCACGACAGTGTCGTCGACGGCCGGCCGCGGGAACGCTACGTTCTGTCCGACTGGGACGAACGCGGTTACTTTCTCGAAGTCGACGACCAGGGCGCGCGCACGCGCGAGATCGCCGGATGATTCCCGAACCTCTTTCAGCTGCCTGGTTCTCGGCGCTGGCGTCGATCATCGTCATCGACCTCATCCTCGCGGGCGACAACGCGATTGTCATCGGGCTGGCGGCCCGCAACGTTCCGCCATCGCTGCAGCGTCGCGTCATCCTCTGGGGTACGGTCGGCGCCGTCGTCGTTCGCGCGCTGCTGACCACCGTGGTCGTGTGGCTGCTCAAGGTGCCGGGGTTTCTCGTGGCCGGCGGCGCGGGGCTCGTCTACGTCGGCTGGAAACTCACGCGCGACGGCGGTGGCCACGAGACGAATGTCGCCGGCGAGACCACCGTGTGCGGGGCGGTGCTGACGATCGTCATCGCCGACGCGGTAATGGGCGTCGACAACGTGCTGGCCGTCGGCGGCGCCGCGCACGGATCGCTGATGCTCGTGCTGATCGGGCTCGCCGTGTCGATTCCGATCGTCGTGTGGGGCTCGACGCTGGTACTGAGATGGGTCGAACGCTACCCGGCGATTCTCTGGCTGGGTGCGGCCGTGCTCGGCTGGACTGCGGCGAAGATGATCGCGAGCGAGCCGCTGCTCGCGGGGGTGATGCTTGCGCACCCGTGGCTGCGCCTCGTGCTATATGCCGCGGTGATCGGTGCGCTGGCGATCGCGCCCGCGTGGAAGAAACTGCCGTCAACGCAGCGCGCGCAGGCGGCGGCGCTCGCCGTGCTCGCCGCGTGGCTAGCCGGCTTCGGCTGGCTCGACGACCGCCTCGCGGCGACCTACGACCGGGCCGACGGCTGGCAGTGGGACGAGAGCGTGGTCGACTTCATCCGCTGGATCGGGTGGATTCCCGTCGTCATCGCCCTGCAGCGCCGCATCGGTGGCGTCAAGCGCGGGCACGCTGCCTCGCGCTAGGCGGCAGCGCCGCGGCCGGCGTCGATGCCGCGCCCGCGGCGCCGTCAGACCTTCGGCGTCGGTTTTTTCGGCTGCTTCGGTTTCTTGGGTTCCTTGCCCTGCTTGTCGCGATTGCCCATGACGCTTCTCCACGTGTCGGAGCTGCCATTATGCCCCGATCGCGTCGCGTCGCGCGTTACGGCCGGGGCTGCGAAAGCGCCTGCGCGAAGTCTGCGATGAGGTCGTCGCAGTCCTCGATACCCACGGAGATCCGCACCAGCGAGTCGGAAATCCCCATCTCCGCCCGTCGGGACGCGCCCATTTCCCAGAAGATCGTCTGCGCCACCGGAATCGCAAGCGTCCGGTTGTCGCCGAGGTTGGACGACAGCACGACGATGCGCAGCCGATTGAGCACCGCGATGACGTCGAGGCCCGACTTCAGTTCGAACGACAGCAGCGCACCCGGTGCGCGGAACAGCTGCCGCGCGATACCGTGCTGGGGATGCGCGGCGAGACCCGGATAAAAGACGGCGGCCACGCAATGGTGACCGTCGAGGAACTCGGCCAGCGCCTGCGCGTTCGCGCACTGACGGTCGAGTCGCAGCGCCAGCGTTTCTGCACCGACCGCCAGATGGTGCGCCTGCTCGGCCGCGAGGGTCCCGCCGAAGTCGCGGAGTCCTTTCTTGCGGATCTGCGTGATGCCCCACAGCGCCGGCTTCTGGCCGCGGTAGCTGTCGGCGATGTTCGGAAAGCGCGTCCAGTCGAAAAGTCCCGTGTCGGTCACCGCGCCCCCCAGCGCGTTGCCGTGCCCGCCGATGTATTTGGTCAGCGCGTTGACGACGAGGCTCGCGCCGACCGTCGCGGGACGGAACAGCCACGGCGACGTCATCGTGTTGTCGACGACGTACACGATTCCCCGCGCCGCGCACAGGTCACCGATGCGCGCGAGATCGGCGACCTGTGTGCGCGGGTTGGCGATCGTCTCGACGAACACCACCCGGGTCCGAGGCGTCAGCGCGCGCTCGACATTCTCCGCGCGCGTTGCGTCGACGAACGTCACCGGCGTCCCGTGATCGGCGAGCGTGGTGAGCAGGCTGTTCGTGTTGCCGAAGACGAAAGCGCTCGCGACGACATGGTCGCCACCGCGCAACAGCGACAGAAGCACCGCGCCGATGGCCGCCATGCCCGTCGCGAAACACACGGTGGAGACACCGCCCTCCATCGCGTTGACCTTCGCCTCGAGCGCGCCGGCGGTCGGGTTGCCCTGCCGCCCATATGCATAGCCGGACTGGCGGCCCTGAAAGACCGCGACGAGATCGGCCGCGTCGCCGTAGCCGTACGCAACCGACAGATGCAGCGGTTTGTGCAGCGCGCCATGCTCGATCGTCGCGTTGCGATCCGAGTGCAGGATGGCGGTCGTGAAGCCGCGATGTGGACGATCGTCGCTCATGATGATTCCTCTTTCGCCGGCTGCCCGCGCATCGCCGGGTTCCTGTGGCGTTCGTCACCTGCGCCGACATCACGTTGGGCCCGACCGCGAGCTCGCGCACCGACTCGCACGGGGCGTCGATCCAACGCATCCGCGGGGCCCTCGCCGGCTGCTCGCGTTGCCAAACAAAAAACCCGTCAAGCTTCCGCCAAACGGGTTTTGTGTGCCCCGCCCGATATCTTCGGGCTGGAGCGAACCTCGCTTTAGCGGTATTTGTTAAGCGCCCGCAAGCTGAAGCTCAAATCGGCGCGACATCACTATAGCATGACGCGCCCGCGGTCCCGGCACGTCAGTCCACCATCGCTCGGGCGTCGTCGACAAGGTCTGATTCGACGTCACCGCGCGCCTGGTCGCGCTCGGCGGCAAGCTGCGACAGGTAGTCGGTCGTAATGTCGCCGGTGATGTAGCGACCATCGAAGCACGACGCCTCGAAGTCTCTCAGCAGCGGATTGCAGTCGCGCACCGCCTCCTTCAACGCCTCGAGTTCCTGGTAGACGAGCAGGTCGGCGCCGATTTCGACGGCGATCTCCGCTTCAGTGCGGCCGGTCGCGACGAGTTCCTGCTGGTTCGGCATGTCGATGCCGTACACGTTCGGGAAGCGCACCGGGGGGCTGGCCGACGCGAAGTACACCTTCCGCGCACCGGCATCGCGCGCCATCTGCACGATCTCGCGCGACGTCGTGCCGCGCACGATCGAATCATCGACGAGCAGCACCACCTTGTCCTTGAATTCCATGCCGATCGGGTTCAGTTTCTGCCGAACGCTCTTCTTGCGCAGCGCCTGCCCCGGCATGATGAACGTGCGGCCGATATAACGATTCTTGACGAAGCCCTCGCGGTACGTCTTGCCGAGCGTGTTCGCCAGTTCGAGCGCCGACGGCCGGCTCGAATCCGGAATCGGGATCACGACGTCGATATCCTGCGCGGCCGGGATCCCGCGGATCTTCCGCGCGAGCGCGCCACCCATGCGCAGCCGCGCCTCGTAGACGGACGTGCCGTCGATCACCGAGTCGGGCCGCGCGAGATAGACGTACTCGAAGATGCACGGATTGAGCGACGGGTTCTCGGCGCATTGGCGCGCGTGGAAGGAGCCCGTCTGATCGACGAAGATCGCCTCGCCCGGCGCAACGTCGCGCAGCACGGAGAAACCGAGCGGCTCGAGCGCGACCGACTCCGACGCGACCAGGTAT
>JBDTNI010000015.1:0-11981 GCA_039933815.1 Betaproteobacteria bacterium | reverse complement strand
GAACTTCGAGCTGCTCCACCTTGTCCCGCGTCTTGCGCAAGACCTCCGCCTGAACGTCGAATTCCTGCCGCGTAACCAGATCAAGCCGCGAAAAACCGCTCTGCAACATCGCCTTGACGTTCTTCTCGATGTCCTTGGCGGGCGAGGCCTCGAACGCCCTGCCGATCCGGGCAGCGAGTTCGTCGAGCGTCTTCGAATTCAGCATGAAAATCTCCGCGAGGCGGCGCGTAGCCGCGTTGACTGGTGTTGGACCGTGATTCGAACGGCAGTATCCCTCGATTCGTCGGGTCGGATCGGCAGGCGCGCCCCATCGGCGTGCGTACCGATATTTTCGTGCCCGCGAATGGTGCACCGGCACCGCCACTGCGCCGCGCCGGCGGAGCCATAAGCGTCGAAAGTCCTTGAATTAACGACAACTATCGGGGCGGGCACACGCCGTGCAATGCGTGATCGGGACGTATGTTCACGCCAACAAAGGGGCTTTCGACATGAAACTGCATTCTGCCACTTGCATCGCCACGCTGGCCGCGTTGGCCACGATCGCTTCGACGTCGCAGGCGCAGACCGCGCCGGCGGCGGCGGCGGCAGAGGTAAAGCCGGTGGAGCCGTACACGATCACCGGCAACTTCGGCATCTACAGCCAGTACGTTTTCCGCGGCCTGACGCAGACCGATCGCAAGCCCGCGTTCCAGGGCGGCTTCGATCTCGCGACCCCGGGAGGCTGGTACGCGGGCACGTGGGGTTCGAACATCAGCTGGCTGCATGACGCCGGCGTGGTGGACCACGGCGCCAGCCTCGAATGGGATTTCTACGGCGGCTACAAGTACGCGTTCAATGACGCCTGAGGCATGGACGTCGGCGTCCTCTACTACTACTACCCCGGCGATTATCTCGACGGCGTCACGCGGCCGAACACCACCGAGCTCTACATCGCGGGCAGCTGGAAGTGGATGTCCCTCAAGTATTCGCACGCGGTGAGCAACACGTTCGGCATCCCCGATTCGCGCGGTAGCTGGTACCTCGACCTGTCCGCCAACTACCCGATCACCGACATGCTGACGCTGAACGCCCACGTCGGGCGACAGGAGTACAAGGCAACATCGACGGCTTCAGCAACGGCGAGAACCTCGACTACACCGACTGGAAGCTCGGCGTGACGTACGCGATGGCCAACGGCTGGAATCTCGGCGCGTACTACACCGATACCAACGCGAAGGACGCGGGCTACACGCTCGCCGGCCGGAACATCGGCAAGGCCACCGGTACCGTGTTCGTGCAAAAGACGTTCTGACAGGGGCATCCTCATGAAACTGGTCACCGCCATCATCAAGCCGTTCAAGCTGGACGAGGTCCGCGAGGCGCTCTCCGCCATCGGCGTACAAGGGATCACCGTCACCGAAGTTAAGGGATTCGGCCGGCAGAAGGGACACACGGAGCTCTATCGCGGCGCCGAATACGTCGTCGATTTCCTGCCAAAGGTCAAGATCGAGGCGGCGCTTTCGGCCGACCTGCTCGACCGCGCGATCGAGGCGATCGAAAAAGCCGCCAATACGGGGAAGATTGGCGACGGCAAGATTTTCGTCTTCGACGTCGAACAGGTCGTGCGCATCCGTACCGGCGAAACCGGCGCGGACGCGCTGTAAAGGGAGCCATCGAATGAAAAAAATATTTGTCGTCCTCGGGCTGATGTGCGCGTTCGGGCTTGCGGCACCCGCGATCGGGCAGGACAAGGCCGCTACGCCGCCGGCCGCCGAAGCCAAGGCCGATCCAGCCGCGGCAACGCCGGCGCCTGCGGCCGCTACGGCGTCGCCCGCGGCGACTGACGCACCCGCGGCGGCGGCTGCCGCCGCGCCCGCACCGGTGCCGAACAAGGGTGACGTCGCGTGGATGCTGATGTCCACCGCGCTCGTGCTGATGATGAGCGTACCTGCGCTGGCGCTGTTCTACGGCGGCATGGTGCGCTCGAAGAACATGCTGTCGGTATTGATGCAGGTGTTCGTCGTCTTCTCGCTGATCACCGTGCTGTGGTGCATTTACGGCTACAGCCTGGCGTTCACCGAGGGCAACGCGTTCTTCGGCGGTTTCGACCGGCTGTTCCTGAAGGGGACGTTCGACTCGGCGAAGGGCGAATTCGCGATGGGCGCGACATTCTCCAAGGGCACCCCGATACCGGAACTCGTGTTCGTCGCGTTCCAGGCGACGTTCGCGGCAATCACCGTCTGCCTGATCCTGGGCGCGTTCGCCGAACGGATGAAGTTCTCCGCGGTGCTGGTGTTCGCCGTGCTGTGGTTCACGTTCGCCTACTGCCCGATCGCGCACATGGTCTGGTTCTGGCAAGGTCCCGATGCGTACACGGCCGCCAACGTCGTCGACGCGATGAATGCGAAGGCGGGCTACATCTGGCAGATGGGCGCGCTCGACTTTGCCGGCGGCACGGTCGTGCACATCAACGCCGGCATCGCGGGGCTCGTCGGCGCGATCGTCGTCGGCAAGCGGATCGGTTACGGCCGCGAGTCGATGGCGCCGCACAACCTGCCGATGACGATGATCGGTGCGTCGCTGCTGTGGACGGGCTGGTTCGGCTTCAACGCGGGCTCTGCGCTCGAAGCGAACAACTCCGCCGCGCTGGCGTTCATCAACACGTTCCTCGCCACCGCCTGCGCCGTGCTGTCGTGGACGTTGGGCGAGTGGGTGATGAAGAGCAAGCCGTCGATGCTCGGTGCGGCGTCAGGAGCGGTCGCGGGGCTCGTCGCGATCACGCCGGCGGCCGGCAACGTCGGCATCCCGGGCGCGTTCGTCATCGGCACACTCGCGGGCTTCGTCTGCCTCTGGGGCGTCAACGGCCTGAAACGGGTCATCGGCGTGGACGACACGCTCGACGTCTTCGGCGTGCACGCGGTTGGCGGAATTCTCGGAGCGCTGTTGACGGGCATCTTCGTATCGCCCGCGCTGGGCGGGCCGAGCGTCGTGTCCGACTGGTTCACCGGCAAGACGGAGTTTCCGGGCTACATGGCACAGCTGTGGATCCAGGCGAAAGCCGTCGGCATCACGATCATCTGGTCCGGCGTCGTCGCGTTCATCGCGTACAAGATCGTCGACATGACCATCGGCCTGCGCGTTTCAGAGGAATCGGAGCGCGAGGGACTCGACATCTCGGAACACGGCGAATCGGCCTACCGCATGTAAGCATCCTGTCGCAGGAACACTCCTCTCCTCCAGGGATTTCGGGCGCCTTCACCGGCGCCCGTTTTTTTTTGCGAAATCCGGTTGCGAGGAACCGACCGGGCAGCGTCAGCGCGCGCGCTTGCGCCTCGCCCGAGGATGCGCGGCGTCGTAGACCTTGGAAAGCGCCTGGAAATCGAGGTGCGTATAGACCTGGGTGCTGGCGATCGACGCGTGTCCCAGCATCTCCTGGACGGCGCGCAGGTCGCCCGACGATTGCAGCACGTGCGACGCGAACGAGTGCCGCAGCATGTGTGGGTGCACGTGACGCGTCAGTCCCTGGCGGATGGACCATTGCGCAAGGCGCTGCTGGACTGTCCGCGGCGACAACCGCGCGCCGCGCCGGCCGGTGAACATCGCCCGCTCTGCCGGGTCCGCGTGCGCACCGCGGATTGCGAGCCAGCGCGCAGCGGCATCGCGCGCGGCGGCGCCCACCGGCACGATGCGCTCCTTGCCGCCCTTGCCGAGGACACGCACTTCGCCGGTGACGAGGTCACAGCCGGCCACGTCGAGCTGCGTGAGCTCGGACAGCCGCAGCCCGGACGAATAGGCGAGCTCGAAGAGCGCGCGGTCACGAACGGCGAATGGCTCGTTGCCTTCGATCGTGACGAGCTTCGCCGCCTCCTCGGGCGACAGCGCCGACGGCAGACGGCGAGCCGACTTCGGTGCCTTGATACCGGCGCACGGATCGTCACGCTTCGCTCCGTCGCGCGCGATGACGAATCGGTAGAACGCCCTCCACGCCGACAATGTACGCGCAAGGCTTCGTCCCGAGCGACCGCGTCCGTGCAGCGTCGCGACGAATCGCATCAGCTGCGGTCGTTCGAGCGACGTCACCGCCGCGGCGCCGGCGAGTTCGCACAACTGCGCGAAGTCGCGCAGGTACGCGTCGCGCGTGTGCGGCGTGCGCGTTGCAAGATGCGCGGCGAACGCCCCGAACGCCGCGGCGTTCTCCACCGTCACGCCGGCCGGAGCGCACGGCGATGCCATCATCGGGTCAGGGCAGGAAGCGGGCGATCGCGACGCTCGCGAGTTCGGCGAGGCGCAGCAGGTACACCGTCCCCATGACCCCCTCGAAGCGACGCGCATCGGCGCTCGCCAGCGCGAGCAGTCCGAACGTCTTGTCAGTGCGCAACGGCAGCACGGCAAACGAATGCAGCGGCGCCCCGTCGTCGAACCAGTCGCGGGTGCCGACGGGCGCATCGGCCCCGCAGAACGGCGCGCGCAGCCGGTCGCCGTACTCGCGGACGTCGGCCGGCGTGTCCGCGAACTCGGGCAGCGCGATGTCGTTCGGCGACTCGGTCCACAGGCGCATCGCAACGGCGGGGACCGCGAAATCTTCCTTGAGGCTGTGAACGAGCACGGCCAGCGTCGTCTCGAGGTCGGGTGCCGCAAACAGCGCGAGCGTCGAGCGGTGGAGCTTCTCGCCGATCGCGTCGTTTTCCGTGCCGTGGCGAATCAGCTCGCGAAGCTGCTCCTGCAGTGCGTGGCCGCGGTCACGAAGCGCCAGGATCTGGCGCTCGGCGATCGGAATCGCATGCCCGCCGTGCGGGTGCGGCACGAAGATCTGGGCCACGACATCCGCGTAGTCCTCGAAGAAGGACGGATTCTTTTTCAGGTATTCGGCGACTGCACTGGCTTCCATCCGCATCCTTCTGTCTTTGCGCCGGCCCGCAACGCTGCGTCCCGGTCATTCGCGTTGCCTTCAACATCGCGACAACGGCCACTCGCCGTCGAACACGGTGCGCGCCGGACCCTTCATGACGACCGGCGCTTCGCCGCCCCGCCAATCGACCGACAGCGTGCCGCCGCGGGTGAGCACTGTCACGCGCGCGTCGAGGAGCCCGCGCCGGCGCCCGGCGACCACCGCCGCGCAGGCGCCCGTTCCGCACGCGAGGGTTTCTCCTGCGCCGCGCTCGTAGACACGCAGCGCAATGGTAGCGCGATCGATCACTTCCATGAATCCCGCGTTGACGCGCTCGGGAAATCGCGGATGGCGCTCGATCAGCGGGCCCTGCGCGACGACGGGCGCGGACTCGACGTCGGCCACCTGCTGCACTGCATGCGGGTTGCCCATCGACATCGCCGATATCAGGACGGTCGACCCGCCGACGTCGAGCGGCTCGACCACGTCGCCCGTTCCGCCGACGAACGGAATGCGCGACGGATCGAACACCGGGCGTCCCATGTCCACGCTCACTTCGCCGTCGTCCTCGATTCTGGGAACGATGATGCCGGCGCTGGTTTCAACGCTGATCTCTCGCCGGCGCGTCAAGCCGCGCGCGCGCACGAACACCGCGAAGCAGCGCGCGCCGTTGCCGCACTGCTCGACCTCGCCGCCGTCGGCGTTGAATATCCGGTAGCGGAAGTCGGCGCGTTCCGTCGCGGGTTCGACGACGAGCAGCTGATCGCAGCCGACGCCGAAACGCCGGTCGGCGATGCGGCGGATCTCGTCCGCCGACAACGCGAACGGCGTGGCGGTCGCATCGACGACGACGAAATCGTTGCCGAGCCCCTCCATCTTCGTGAACCGCATGGACGTGGTCACTGGGACCGTTCGCCGAGTTCGCCGCTACGCGTGAACGGTAGCCGATATCCGCCGCCGAGCGTGGCGCTGCCGCTGACCGTGTACCGCAACGACGGCCGCGCGCCCGGCGCGACGAGCATCGCACCGCGCCGCATCGCCGCGGCAACGGCGCGCAGCATCGCGTCCATTCCCGCGTGAGCGGCGAGCTCGGCCCGTGCGGTGCCGTGCGGCGGAATGCGAACCGGGGGCGGCGTGGTCAGCGCGGCCTGCGCGACGCTCTCTCCTTCGATGGCGAGCGTGGCCTGCAATGCGCCGATGACGAGCTCGTCGCTGCCGCGGTTGGTGAGTTCGACGTCGATGGAGAAATAGGCATCGGGACCGTCGACGCGCTGCAGCGACACGCCGACGATCTCGACGCGCGGCGGGTCGCGCGGGGGAAGCCCCCCGCACGCCGCGACGATCGCGGCGACCAAGACAGCTGCGAACCGTGCCGTCGTGCGCATGGGGCTCGTCAGGCCGCGCCGGCGAGCGCACGCGAATCGGAGGCATCGCCCGGGGCGCAGCGATCCACCAGCGGTTGGCCATCGAGCCACGGCGGCAGCGGAACATCGAGCGCGCGCAGTACCGTCGGTGCAATGTCGAGCACGTTCGCCGCGCGCGTCGGCTGCTGCATCGTTATGCCACTCATCCACAGCCGCGAATGCGTCGTGTGATCGCCGCTGCGCGGCGCGTGCGGATGGTAGATCGGCGCATGCACGTCGCCCACCGACGGCGACGTGCAGCGCTCGAGCATGCCGAGGTCCGTGCGGAAGACACAGATCAGGTCGGGCAGGTCGGCGTGATGCGACGTGCCGTAGTGCTCGTCGGCCGTGAATGCACGCGCGACGATCGGCTGGCCCGACGCCGGATCCCGGAGTTGCAGAAGTTCCTGTTTCAGCCACGCGAGCAGCTGGTCGGCCTTCGCACCGGGTTCAATCCGGCCGTGCGGTTCGCGCCCGCGCAGGTTGAGGCGGATGCCGCCGCAGCGGTTGTTGTTGACGAACGCGGCCTGCGTGCGCGGCGATTCGAAAGGATCGACGAGGCATCCGGCCACGGCGACCGCGCCGTGCAGTGCGTCGCTACGGACGGCGCGCTTGATCAGTCGCTTGACCGGCCGCGGCAGATACGTGACGCGTGTCTTCAGCGCACGCAGCCAATGCCCGCCGCGGCCGAGGCTGCCCGACGCCATGCCGAGCCTGACCAGCACTTCCGGCAACAGCTGCGGGCCGTCGTAATACAGGTCCATTCCGTGGCTGAAGACGGCGAGAACCGTCGCGTCGTCACCCGCTGCCGCGAGCACGTCCCCCGCGGCTGCATCGATCGCCTCGTAGACCGTGCGCAGCGCATCGACGAGATCGGCGGGCGCATCGGCGTCGTTCCGCGGATGCCGCGGATCCTGGAAATGCCAGAACTGGTGGCCCGCGCAGTGACTCTCGGAGAACGTGCAGGAGAAGAGATCCCAGCGCTCGCGGGCGAGCAGTTCGGGCGCGAATTGCGATTTCGCGCGGATGCCGGCGACGAGGCCGTCGCGCAGCCGCCGGTAGCCGTCCAGCGTCTCGCCGTGCGTGTCGCACGAGCGCACCGGGTGATTGCCGTGCCGTGCGCGAATGGAAGCGAGCAGCGCAGGTGGCTCGCTGCTGACGTCGAACGTCCGGTCGTGCAACCCCCATTCGAGCAACTGCACGCCGTTCAGCCCCGCGAACGCGACCGCCTGCACCGGATCGACAACCGCGACACGGCGGCCGGCCAGGCTCGCCTGCGACCAGTAGTATTTCGACGCGTCGATGTCGCTCGGGCGGGTGCCGCGCAGCCGCGATTCTCCCGTTCGCAGCTGGTTCGGTACGTAGAAATCGCCCATCTTGCCGCTCGACACGCCGGTGTTGATCTCGGGCCATATCGCACCCGGCAGCGTTTCCATCGGATTGTCGAGGTGGAATCCGAGGCTGCGGTCGCGAAGCGCGGCCAGATTGGGCAGGCGTCCGTCCGCGATCCAGCGCTCGACGAGCGTGATCTCGCACGCATCGAAGCCGAGCACGAGCGCCCGCGCCGTCATGCAACCTCACGCGCGACGGCCGTCGACTCGCCGACGTCGCGCGCCGAGGGTCCGGCCAACGGCGCCGCGTCGGCATCGCGCCATCCTCGCCAGCGGCCGGCGAGAACCCCGAGGTGGAATTTCGACACGTCGAATCGTCCGCGCGCGGCGGTGAGCACCGCGCCGCAGGCCGGCCGCGCGAGGTGGTATGCGAGCAACGGATAGCCGGCGTGATGGCGCCGCATCACGTGGCCCATCGCACGCGCATAGGCGCGTCCACGCGCCTGCTGGACCGCGGTGAACGCCCCCCGGTGTCCGGGATGATGTACGGTGAGGCCGGGGTCGTACCAGATGCGTGCGCGTTGCGCGACGGCACGAAGCAGGTAATCGGATTCCTCGGCCGCCGTCCACGGCGTTTCCGCGCCGAGGCCCAGCGATTCATCGAACGGGCCGACGCGCGCGACCAGCGCACGCGTGAGGAAGATGGTGCACGAGATGCCCTGCGTCCACACCTTCGAAGGCGCGACCCACCGCGCGCGCCGCGCGAACCGCGCCGGCGGATGCTCGTCCTTGTCGAATACCGCCCGCCCCGTGATGCCGTCGAGCGCGGCCGGTGCCGAGAATGCCCTTCGGACGCGTGCGAGCAGGTCGACGTCGTACCAGCAGTCGTCGTCGGGAAAGCCGATCGTGGTGCCGGTCGCCACGGCGATACCGGCATTGCGGCTGCGCGACAGGCCCCTCGGGTGGCGGACGTGCGTGATTCGCAAGTCACGCCGATACGCGTCGACAAGCGGAACCAGCCGGTCATCGCCGGACTGGTCGACGATGATCACCTCGAAGTCCTGGAACGTCTGCGAGCGCAGGCTTGCCATCAGCCGGCCGAGGCGCTCGTCGGCGCCAATCGTCGCGAGTATCAACGATATCGCCGCACGCGCACCCTCAGCCTGAAGAGTCCCTGGGCCCACGCCGCGACGTTACACGACTTTGCGTCAGACGTTGAACCGGAAGTGCATGACGTCGCCGTCCTTGACGATGTAATCCTTGCCCTCCAAACGCATCTTTCCGGCGTCCTTCGCCCCCTGCTCGCCCTTGCGCGCGATGAAATCGTCGTAGCCGATGGTCTCGGCGCGGATGAAACCCTTCTCGAAATCGGTGTGGATGACGGCCGCGGCCTGGGGCGCCGTCGCGCCGATGCGAACCGTCCATGCGCGCACCTCCTTCGGGCCCACGGTGAAATACGTCTGCAATCCGAGCAGTCGATACGCGGCGTGGATCAGCCGGTCGAGGCCGGGCTCGGTCATGCCCATGTCGTCGAGGAACATCGCCTTGTCGGCGGCCTCGAGGTCGGCGATCTGCGCTTCCAGCGATGCGCTGATGGCGACGACCGGTGCATTCTCGACGGCGGCGCGTTCGCGCAGGCGATCCAGCATCGGGTTGCCCTCGAACCCATGGTCGGCGACGTTCGCAACGTACAGCGTGGGTTTCATCGTCAGCAGGAAATAGGGCTTCAGCAACGCCCGCTCCTCGTCGTACAGATCGACGGTGCGCGCGGGACGCGCCTCGTTCAGCGCGGCGCGCACCTTCGACAGCACGGCGAACGCCCGCTGCGCCTCCTTGTCGCCGCCGGCACGCGCGAGTTTCTCGACCTTGATGATCTGCTTGTCCACCGCGGCCAGATCGGCGAGCGCGAGCTCCGTGTTGATGGTCTCCACGTCGGACAGCGGGTCGACCCGTCCCGCGACGTGCACGACGTTCGCGTCCTCGAAGCAGCGGACGACATGGGCGATCGCGTCGGTCTCGCGGATCGTGGCGAGGAACTGGTTGCCGAGGCCTTCGCCTTTGGACGCGCCGGCGACGAGTCCGGCGATGTCGACGAATTCCACGGTGGCGGGTATGACCTTCTGCGGCTTGGCGATGGCGGCGAGTGCTGCGAGCCTCGGGTCCGGCACTTCGACGATGCCGACGTTCGGCTCGATCGTGCAGAACGGATAGTTCTCCGCCGCGATACCCGCTCGGGTCAGTGCATTGAACAGTGTCGACTTGCCGACGTTCGGCAGGCCGACGATTCCGCATCGCAGACTCATCGGATGTCCTTGGCGATCACGTGCCGCCGCGTTTCTGCGAGGGCGACGCCTCGCGTGATTGGGTGTGCAGTGCGGTCATCGCGCGCGTGAGGTCGCCGCGTTCGATGTCCGGCCAGACAGCGAGCGCACGACCGACTGCCGCGTCGATCGCATCGCGGTCGGCCCCCTCCGGCGACTTCAGAACGTAATCGGCGACGTCGCGCCCGGGCTGGTCCGAGTCGCGCGGGTGTCCGATCCCGAGCCGCAGCCGCCAGTAGTCGCCGCTGCCGAGCTGCGCGTGGATGTCGCGCAGGCCGTTGTGGCCCGCGTGCCCGCCGCCCAGCTTCAGGCGCGCGTCGCCGGCCGCCAGGTCGAGTTCGTCGTGCGCGACGAGGATTTCTTCGGCGGCGATGCCGAAGAAGCGCGCGAGCAACGCGACGGGCCGTCCCGAGAGGTTCATGAACGACGTCGGCTTGCAGATCCTCAAGTTGCCGGCCCTGGCGACATCGGCGCCAAACCGCGATTCGTGCGCGAAGTGCCCGCCGAGCTTCGCGGCCAGCGCGTCCGCAAACCAGGAGCCGGCGTTGTGCCGCGTGCGCTCGTAGCCGCGGCCCGGATTGCCGAGCCCCGCCACAAGCCTGATCGGGGATGCCATGGCCACGCGCCGTGAGATGCCCGCCGCGACGCGAGGCCGTCTGTGCTATTTCTTCTTGTCGTCCTTGCCGGCGTCCTTCTTGCCGCCGCCACCCTTGTCGTCGGCCTTCGCATCGCCACCTTTCGCGCCCGACGCCGCCGCGGCCTTCGCGCCTCCGGCTGCAGGGCCCGCAGGCGCTGCAGCACCGGCACCGGCCTCGCCCTCCGCGGCGGGTTCCTCGGTTTCGGCGGCGGCCCTTGGCACGACGGCCGTCGCGACGACCGGGTCGCCCGTGCGATGCGCGACCACCGACACGCCTTCCGGCAGCTTCACGCCGGAAACGTGCAGCGAATGCGACGTATCGAGACCCGACAGGTCGACGTCGATGTATTCGGGAAGGTCCTTCGGAAGGCACGCGATGTCGATCTCCGTCATCACGCGGGTGATGATTGCACCCTCGGTCTTCACGGCCGGCGACGAATCTTCGTTCACGAAGTGCAGCGGGACCTTCATGTGGATCTTGCGCTTGGCATCGATCCGCTGGAAATCGACGTGCAGCACCTCGTTGCGGAACGGGTGCATCTGCACGTCGCGCAGCAGTACCTGCGTGGTCGCGTCGTCGACCTTCATCGACAGGATCGACGCATGGAACGCTTCGTTGCGCAGCGCGTGGATCAGCGCGTTGTGGTCGAGCTCGATCGGTTGGGGGTCGCCGGTGCCACCGTAGACGATGCCGGGCGCCTTGCCCTGGCGGCGCATCCTGCGCGACGCGCCGCGTCCTTCGGTTGCGCGCGGAAATGCGGTGAATTCGATCGTGGCCATGGTTGGCGACTCCTCAGGAATGGGTCTGCGGCCTTCCGGAATGGCTACCGGTCGTCCGCGATGGTCGGAAATCCCCGGCAAAGGGGTTCTCAACGCCGGGGAAAAGCCTTCGATTATAGCGCAATGCCCGCCGTTGGCCGGGGATGCAGCACCTGCCCCGCGACGACTCAGGGCATCAGCTGGCCGCCGTTCACCTCGATGATCTGGCCGGTGACGAATCCCGACTGGTTGTCCGAGAGGAATGCGCCGGCGCATTCCTCGGCCGTGCCGAGGCGATTCATCGGGATCTGCGACTTGAACGTCTCGAGCATGTCCGGCGTCGAATACCGCTCGTGGAACGGCGTCACGATCACGCCGGGCGACACGGCATTGACGCGAATTTTGTCCTTGACCACTTCGCGCGCGAGCCCGTGCGTGAACGTCGAAACGAACCCCTTCGCAGACGCATACATCGCAGCACCCGGGCCGCCACCGACGCGCGCGGCGATCGACGTGACGTTGATGATGTTGCCACCCCCGCCCTTGCGCATGTGCGGGACCGCCGCAGAGCACGCGGCGACGACCGACCGGACATTGAGATCGATGACTGCGTCGAAGAACGCATCGTCGATCTCGGCGATCGGCACGCGCTGCACAAGTCCC
>JBDTNI010000014.1:0-12001 GCA_039933815.1 Betaproteobacteria bacterium | reverse complement strand
GCTGGTGGGCTGCGGTGCGCTCCGCGAGCTGGATGCGCGACACGGGGAGATCAAGTCGATGCGAACGGCGAAGGCGCGCCGCGGCCAGGGTGTTGCCAAGCACATGCTGGCCCATATCCTTGAAGAGGCGCGGCGGCGTTCGTACGCTCGCGTCAGCCTGGAAACGGGCGCGCACGCTGCGTTCACGCCCGCTCACCGCCTTTATGCCGGATTCGGGTTCCTTCCATGCGGACCATTCGCGGACTACATTGCGGACCCGCATAGCGTTTTCATGACAAAAGCGCTGGTCGATACCGCGGCCGGCGCCGCATCCGAATAGCGTTCAGAATAGCCGCGCGCGGCGCCTGGCTTACGACCGGTCAACATCGCGCGAGGCAGGGGCGCCAGGACATGGCGGCGCCCACATCGATCCAGTGCGCACCCGGCGATCACGAATGCCGACCATCAGCTCAGAGCTGCAGGCGATCTTCGACCGCGAGCGCGCAGACGCGACAACGGATACGTCAGCCGACGCCGGCGCTGCCCGCACGCATACGATTCGCATGCACGGTCGGCTCGATGCGCTCCAGCGGCGCACTATCGAGTTGAATCACGTGACGATCGAGTGTTCGCGCGGATGTAGCTATTGCTGTCATCTGCGGGTCGAGATCCGTCCTCACGACGCATTCGTGCTCGCCGAACATCTGCGCCGAACCTGTACCGCCGTCGAACTCGCGGCGGTACTGGAGCGGTTGCGGCACAATCTCGCGCGGATCGCGTCGCTGTCAGCCGACGAACATATCCGCGCCGGCATCCCGTGCGCGTTGCTGAAAGAGGGCGCCTGCACCGCCTACGAGGCTCGCCCCGCAACGTGTCGCAAATACCATTCGGTTTCGGTGGCAACCTGTCGGGATGCCTATCACGACACGTCGGCGCCCCTGACGGGCGAAATCGAAGACGAACGTGTCCGGCTCGCAGGCAACGCCGTCGCGCTCGGGTATGCCAAGGGACTGGACGACAGCGGTTTCGACGCCGGGCTTTACGAGTTCCATTTCGCGTTGCAACGAGCGCTTACGGATGCCAGGGCGGAAAAGCGCTACAGGCACCGGAAGCGAGCGTTCGCAGGAGGCGCATGACGGGTAACTCCATTGGAGACCTTCGCATGCTCTGAAAACGGCGCGACGCGTATGTGACAGCAAATATGCACGGCCGATGGCACGCCGTTCGACGTTCCGTACGGCGCAACCGATCACGCTCGACGCCCGGAAGCTGATGACAGCCGGCGAGGCCGAGGCTGCAAAGCATAGCTACAATGCGTCGAGACCGGGTACCCGTACGCAGCCACGCTCGATCCCACGCTCGTCGCATCGCCAGGCGGCTGACAGAAAACGGCAAGTGGTTGGCCGGGTGGCTGCAGCGATGGCAGCGGCGATCAGGCCGCCGCGGCTTGCAAGGCGGGTGTGCCGGTCTCGTGAAGTAGTACACGTTTGCCGTGCGGGACCGGCGCAGGAAGGAGCCCCGCGCCGGCGCGACGATCCGCTCGTGTCGGATCGGTTACCCTTCTGCGTCTCCATTCGACTATCGCGCCCATGAGCACCTACCACGCGCCGCTGGCGGACATGCAGTTCGTGCTGAACGAACTCGCGGGCCTTTCACAGGTCGCATCGCTGCCGGGATACGAGGACGCGACACCGGACACGGTTACGGCGATCCTCGAAGAAGCCAGTCGCTTTGCAACCGAGATCCTCGACCCGCTCAATGCGTCCGGCGATCGCGAGGGCTCGACGCTGCTTGCGGACGGGTCGGTGAAGACGCCTGCGGGGTTCAAGGAAGCGTACCGGCAGTTCGCCGAAAACGGCTGGAACGGCCTGACCAAGCTCGCCGAGCACGGCGGCCAGCATCTGCCGCAGCTGGTGGCAACGCCGATCGAGGAGATGTGGCACGCCGCGAACATGGCGTTCGATCTCTGCCCGTTGCTCACGCAGGGTGCGATCGACGCTATCGAGCTGTGCGGCACGGCTGAACAGAAGGCGCTGTTCCTCCCGCCGATGGTATCCGGCAAATGGACCGGCACGATGAACCTGACCGAGCCGCAGGCGGGCTCGGATCTGGCGGCGGTGCGCACGCGAGCGGTGCCGCAGGACGACGGGACCTACAAGCTCTTCGGCCAGAAGATCTTCATCACGTTCGGCGAGCACGATCTGACGGAGAACATCGTGCATCTGGTGCTGGCGCGAACGCCGTCGGCACCCGAGGGCGTCAAGGGCATTTCGCTGTTCCTCGTGCCGAAGATGCTCGTCAACACCGACGGAACGCTCGGCGCACGCAACGACGTCCGCTGCGTGTCGCTCGAGCACAAACTGGGTATACACGCGAGCCCGACGGCGGTGCTCGCCTACGGGGACGAGGGTGGCGCCACTGGATTTCTGATCGGCGACGAGAACCGCGGGCTCGAGTACATGTTCATCATGATGAACCAGGCGCGGTTCTCGGTCGGAATGGAAGGCGTGGGCCTTTCCGAGCGCGCGTATCAGCGGGCGGTTGCCTATGCGAAGGACAGGGTGCAGGGCAAGGCGCCGGGCCTCGAGAAGAGCGCCCGCGCCGGGCCGATCATCGACCATCCGGACATCCGGCGGATGTTGATGACGATGCGCGCGTACACCGAGGCCATGCGAGCCGTCGGCTACATCACCGCGGCGGCCACCGACAATGCGCGGCAGGCGACCGACGAGTCGATGCGCGCACACCATCAGGCATTCGTCGATCTGATGATCCCGATCGTCAAGGGGTGGTTCACGGAAACCGCGCAGGAGGTGACCTACCTCGGCGTGCAGGTTCACGGCGGAATGGGCTACATCGAGGAAACGGGGGCCGCACAGCATTGCCGGGACGCGCGGATCATCACGATCTACGAGGGAACCACCGGCATCCAGGCGAACGACCTGATCGGACGGAAGACCGCGCGGGATGCCGGTACCGTGGCGCGTACGGTCGCTGCGCAAATCGACAAGGTCGCGGCGCAGCTCGCGTCGCATGACGAGGTGTCGTTGAACGCGATCGGCCTGCGGCTCGCGGCGGCCACGGCGTCGCTGCAAAACGCCATCGACTGGGTCGTGACAACCTTCGCGACCAACCCGCGCATGGCGCACGCGGGGTCCGTGCCCTATCTGAAACTTTGGGGACTGGTGGCGGGCGGCTGGCAGATGGCGCGTGCGGCCAAAGTCGCAGCCGACCAGCTCCGCCAAGGCGCCGGAGATCCCGCCTTCATGCGGGCCAAGATCGCCACTGCGCACTTCTATGCGGAGTCGCTGTTGCCGCAGGCCGAAGCGCTGGCGCAGTCGGTCGTCGGCGGCAGTTCTACCGTTCTCGCCCTCTCCGCCGACCAGTTCTGACCGACGCACGGACGGAACCGCGACCGCGTTTCGGCGTCTACGCCAGCGTGGCGCGCCGAGTCGCGCGTGGCTTCGGAAGGATGCAGCGCATGAGTCAGCGGAATCGAATCGTAGGCGTGCTTGCCGGGCTGCTGCTGGCAGCTGCGCCCGTCCTCCACGCACAGTCGTACAACGAGTCGGCGGGTGTCGTGCAGCCCGTTGCGCCCGGCGCGTATCCGGTCGGGTGCAGCAACGTCGAGCAGGACTTCTCGCGCGTGATGGGAAGCGATGCCACCGCCTACTGGGAGGGCCGCGGAGGCGGCGGGACTGGCTACGTCACCGATCTGCTCGTCGATCCGGCGCACTCGTTCGTCGTCAACGTGTCGCTTCCCGACGACCGCGATTTGTATGGCGACTTTCGCAATCGCACGCTCGCCTACGGCAACCTCGTGTGCTATCCGACCACCGCCGCCAACCCCCACGCCGATTACGCGTTGCCGAACGGCAAGGTCGTGCCAAGGATGCAGCGCGGTGCCGAACCACCGGTCTTCCCGCCCGATCGCGAGCGCTATCCCGTGCTGCTCTTCTCGCACGGCTTCGGAGGCAGTCCGATTTCGAGCGATTACATCGAGGCGCTGAAGCTCTTCGCGAGCCATGGCTACGTCGTTGTCGCACCGTTTCACGGCGACTCGCGGATCGTCAATGCGCGGATCGATACGCTCGACGAACTGCTGCGCGCAATTCTCGATTTCCCGAACTACACGGCCATGCAGGCGATCCGTCCGAACTCGCTCAGCCGGGCACTGGACGCCGTGTTCGCCGATCCCGACTTCGCGGCGCGGATCGACGCCAACCGCGTCGGCGGCTTCGGGGCCAGCCAAGGCGGCGAGTCGTTGCTGCTGATGCGCGGCGCGAAGCTCACCGTCTCGGTGGGCCTGTCGTCGAAATTCATCATGAACGACACGCGCCTGAAGGCCGCGGTGGGGTACGTGCCGTATTTCGGCCAGACGTTCTTTCCCGCCTTCGGGCGTGACGAGCAGGGACTGACGGGCGTCGACTTGCCGTATCTCGCGATCGCCGGCGGTGCCGACACGACCGCGCCTGCGGCGATGACGGCGCTCGGGATGACGTACCTGGCCGGCGTGCGCCAGTTCGTCGTGCTCGCAGGCGTGCGGCATGGCTTCGACGTGGCTTCGACGGACGACATCTTCACGTGGTCGCTCGTCTTTCTCGGCGGATATGTCGACGACGAGCCGCTCGCGCGCGCGGTCAGTGCCAAGATGACGCGCGTGGCGGGGGGCGGGAGCGACGTGCTGCTGCTCGACCGATTCCTGCCGCTGCCGCCGGCTTCAGGGCAGGCGCTCGCCATCGAGTACTACAACCCGTCGCTGGATCATTACTTCATGACGGCCGATGCGCGCGAGATCGAGATTCTCGAAGCCGGCGTGTCCATACCCGGGTGGCGTCGCACCGGTTATGCATTCAAGGTCTACACGCCCGACAATCCGTCGGGAATTGCCGCGTGCCGCTTTTTCGGCGTCCCCGGCATAGGGCCGAATTCCCATTTTTTCACCATCCTGGCCAACGAGTGCCAGGACGTGAAGAACAATCCGCTGTGGACCTACGAAGGGCTGGTGTTCCGGACCGAAGCGCCCGGTGGGCTCGGGGAGTGCGCGGCCGAGCGCGTCCCGGTGACCCGCATGTACAACAACGGCAAGGGCGGGCAGGCGAATCACCGCTACCTGACGAGCCACAGCGAGGTGGGCGAAATGTTGCTCGAAGGCTGGATCATCGAGGGGACGGTGTTCTGCTCGTTGCCGTGACGGCTCGGTGGACGATCCCTGCGGTCGTCAGTCCGACGAACGTGCGGGCGCACGTCAGGATTCGCTTGAAGTCGGCCGCCTCCCCGTGGCATCCTTAGGCGCGGTTCCGCCGGTGCGGCGCCGGGTCCGTCAAACCAACGGAGAAGCAGGATGTCGATCTACAGTGGCAGCAGGCGTGGCTGGAAGGACTTTACCGATGTCGTCCAGGCCATTCCGGCGCGCGCGACGCTATCCAGCGGTGCGCCGGCGAGCGCGCTCGTCGACACCAACGACTGGTCCAGCGTGCGCCGCGCGCGCCCGGCGGAGTATCTGCTGCCGCTGACCGAGAAGTGGTTCGACAAGTTTCCGTCGAACCGCGCACCCTGTGCGTTGGCGAGTCAGTATCCGCGGGTCTGCAACATGATTGCCGTGCAATGGAACGACCACCGCGGCGCGCCTGAGCTTTTCGAGGATCTGATGACCGATCGGCGAGGCGGCCGCGCCGGATTCCCGCCCGCCGTGCGCCGCGACCTGCAGAGTGTTCAGGAGTTCTGGTACAGCGGCCAGATCGCGCTCTGATCAGAAGCGGGTGATGGCTCGCAGTCGGTCGTAGAGGCCCGCCGCGCTCGCAATGACCGCACCGCCGTTGCGTAGCCCGTGCGGGCCCGGGTAGTCGAGCACCCGTCCGCCCGCTTCCTCCACCAGCAGGAGCCCGGCGCTGGCATCCCACGGATGCATGTGCGGCTCCACGTACGCGTCGAACCGACCCGCAGCGACATGCGCGAGCATCAGCGCGCCCGCACCGTGATCCTTCACCTCGGCGCCGGACGTGAGCAGCTCGCGCCGCACCCGCAGGCTTTCGTCGAGGTCGTGGCGCTGCACGTAGCCGTGCGCCACGAGGGCGCGGTCGAGACGGTGGCAATCGGACGTACGCATCGGCGTTCCGTTGAGCGTCGATCCGCCTCCCGCCGTACCCAGGAAGAGCTCGTCGTGCGGCGGATCGTAGACCACGCCGATGCGCCGCGACCCCCCCGTGACGAAAGCGATGGAGATACACCAGTAGCGGACCCCATGCACGAAATTCAATGTACCGTCGATGGGATCGATGATCCACGCACGGTCGTCGAGGTCGCCGCCCGATTCCTCGCCGAGCATCGTGTCCCCCGGGAACGCCGCCGCGAGCTGCTCGCGGCAGTAGGCTTCGACGGTCCGATCGGCGACGCTCACCCAGTCCTGCAACACGCCCTTTGAATGCGCCGTGTACTCCAGTTCGCGCCGGAAATAGCGCAGGCCGAGCGCACCTGCGTCGCGCGCAAGACGCGCGGCAAACGTGGTGCGCAGATCGAGTTCATGTGGATGCATCGGACGTCCTGGTTGGAATAGAGCGCGCCACCATGCGGCGTCACGTCGAGCGAAACGTTGTCACCAGCCGCGTACGGACGGGCCTCGCGGGTGCCACCGCGAACAGGGTCCCGCTGTCGTAGTCGACCGTGTATTCGATCACGCTACCGAGGTGGGCGGCTTTGCGCTCGGTCGCGGCGAGTGCGGCGTGCCCCGGCGGGCACAGCCGGATCGCGTCGGGACGAATCGCAATTTCGACGTCGCCGTCCGGGAAGCCCGCGATGCGCCAGCACGAGACGCTGCGCGCCGATCGTCACCTCGCCCACGACGCCACGCCGATTCGATAATACGCCGCGCACGCGGTTTGCGTCGCCCATGAACGCTGCGACGAGCGTCGGCGTGCGGATCATGGGCGTCCACGAAGGGCTGCGGAAGAGTCCGCAACCTTGTAATATTCCGCATGGCGATCGCAACGTCAACTTGCGTGATGCGTCGGCGATGACGTCCGATTCTTCATCGGCGCGCGCCGAGCCCCGCGAGTCGCTGGTCGATGCGATCAAGGCGTATCTGACGACTCACCCGGCGGCGGCGGACACGACTGAGGGCATCGTCGCCTGGGTGGTGGGGCAGCTTGCCACCGTGACGGCCGATGATGTTCGACAGGCGGTGAGCCACCTCGAGGCACAGGGCCAGCTCGCGAAGCGCGTGGTTCCGGGTGGCGCCGACGTGTTCGAGCGCACGGCACTGCCCTCGCGGCCATCTGACAGCGCTCTGCGCGTCGGCGTCGATCTCGGTGGCACGAAGATCGAGGTGATCGCGCTCGACGCCGCCGGCAACGAACGCTCGCGTCGGCGGGAACCGACGCCGCACGACGATTACGACGCGATTCTCGCGCTTGTCACCCGCATGGTGGACGAAGCCGAACGCGCCTGCGCCGTGCCGGTGGGGAGCGCTTCGGTGGGTATCGGTACGCCGGGCTCGCTGTCGCGAGCGACGCAGCTGTTGCGCGGCTCCAACTCCGTCTGCCTGAACGGCAAACCGGTCATGCGCGATCTCGAATCGCGACTCGGCCGCGCCATTGCGCTGGCGAACGACGCGAACTGTTTCGCGCTTTCCGAGGCGACCGACGGCGCGGGGCGCGGATTCGATGTCGTGTTCGGCGTCATCCTCGGCACCGGCGTCGGCGGCGGTATTGTCGTCGGGGGCCGCGTGCTCGGCGGCCCCAACGCGATCGCCGGCGAGTGGGGCCACAATCCGCTGCCGTGGCCACAGGATGACGAGCGTCCCGGCGCGCATTGCTTCTGCGGTCAGCGCGGATGCATCGAAACGTGGCTATCGGGACCCGGCATGGCGCGCGATCATCTCGCCGCCACGGGCGCGTCCGCCGCACCACACGACATCGTGATGCGCGCCCAGCGTGGCGACGCCGCGGCGGAAGCCACGCTCGTCCGGTACGAGCATCGTCTCGCCCGCGCCCTTGCGCATGTGGTGAACATCGTCGATCCGGACGTGATCGTGCTCGGCGGTGGCCTGGCGAATGTCGATCGCTGGTATGCCACGGTTCCGGCGTTGTGGACGCCATGGGTTTTCAGTGATCGTGTCGATACGTCGATCGTGCGCCCCGTGCACGGTGATTCGAGTGGCGTTCGGGGCGCCGCATGGCTTGCGCCCTGAACTCGGCATTCGCTGCAGTTCTGCCCCGCGGATGGCCGTTTTCGGCGTCTGTCCGACAGGGTTAGGGCGCCGGCGCCGACATCCCCGGCGCTGCATTCGGCTTACCGTGGAGGCCGATGCATCCCTGATGCAATTATCGGAGGCAATCCGTATGAGCAAGTCATTGAAGGCAGCTATGGGTATCGTGGGGCTGATGGTCGCCACGCAGGCTGCGGCCCAAGTGACGTTTTACTCGCGTGAGGGTTTCCGCGGCGAGACTTTCACCACCGATCGCCCGGTGGCCAATTTCGATCGCACGGGCTTCAACGATCGCGCGCAGTCGGTGGTGATCCGGGGTGGTACGTGGCAGGTCTGCGAAGACGCCCGCTTCGAGGGTCGTTGCGTAGTTCTTCAGCCCGGCGAGTACCCGTCGCTGTCCGACGTCGGCCTCAGCAAGGAGATCTCATCCGTGCGGCAGGTGGAAGGCCGTCACGCGGGCAACGACGATCGCCGTTACATTCAGGCGCCCGGCTATGCGACTCAGGCGCCGGCGTATGTCGCGCCACAGGCGGAGTACGCGCCGCCTGTCGTTGATTATCGTCGCCGCGGCGACGAGCGGCTGTTCGAAGCGCAGGTGACGTCGGTCCATGCGGTAGTCGGGCCGGCAGAGCAGCGATGCTGGATCGAGCGACGCGACGTCAGCAACGCGAACGTGCCTGGCGCGATCGCCGGGGCGGTCATCGGCGGGGTGCTGGGTCATCAGATCGGCAACGGCCGGGGTCGCGATGTGGCAACGATCGGCGGTGCAGTGGCGGGTGCGGCGATCGGGGGCAATGTCAACCGCGACGGCGGTTATGACCGCGACGTTCAGCGGTGTTCGCAGGGCACGCGTTATGACCGGCCGGACTACTGGGACGTGGCCTATACGTTCGACGGACTCGAGCATCGCATCCAGATGAGCGAGCCCCCGGGACCGACGGTCACCGTCAATCGCGACGGCGAACCGCGCGTGTAACGAACCAAACGCGGCCGGCTCACACCCGGCAGCATTCAGCGGACGGCGGCCCCCACGGGCCGCTGTTCTTTTTGGGTCGAACGGAACCGCCACGCGGTAGCGTTACATACCGCTGTAATTCGGACCGCCGCCGCCCTCGGGTGGAACCCACTGGATGTTCTGCATCGGATCGTTGATGTCGCACGTCTTGCAGTGCACGCAGTTTTGCGCATTGATCTGCAGCTTGAGCGGCGTAGCAGCGCCGCCCGGGCTTGCGCTTGCGGGGGCGCGGTCGTCGCCGACGAATTCGTAGACACCAGCGGGGCAGTAGCGCGCCTCCGGCCCGGCATATCGCAGCAGGTTCACCGCCACCGGAATCGCCGGGTCGCGCAGCCGGAGGTGCACCGGCTGGTTTTCTTCGTGATTCGTGTTCGACAGGTAGACGGACGACAGCCTGTCGAACGTGATAGCGCCATCGTATTTGGGATAGACGATCGGCGCGGTGTCCGCGGCGGGCTTCAACGACGCGTGATCGGCGTTTGAATGATGCATCGTCCACGGCACGAGCGCGCCGAGGCCGAGATCGTTGAGCCACATGTGGACGCCGCCGTGCAGCGCGCCCGCCACCATGCCGAAACGCAGGCCCGGCTTGACGTTGCGAACCTTGTGGAGATCGTCGTACACCCAGGACGTGCGCCACGACTGCTCGTACGCCGCCAACGTGTCGTGCGACCGGTCCTCGCAAAGTGCCGCGAAAGCCGCCTCGGCCGCGAGCATGCCCGTCTTCATCGCGTTGTGCGACCCCTTGATGCGCGGCAGATTGACAAACCCCGCCGCGCATCCGATGAGGGCGCCGCCAGGAAACGCCAGGCGCGGAACCGATTGCAGCCCTCCCTCGTTGATGGCGCGCGCACCGTACATGAGTCGCTTCGCGCCTTCGAATGTCGGCCGGATGACGGGGTGCAACTTGAAGCGCTGGAACTCGTCGTAAGGCGATAGATAGGGATTGCCGTAATTGAGGTGGACCACGAAGCCCACCGCCACGAGGTTGTCGCCATAGTGGTAGACGAAGGAACCGCCGCCGGTGTCGCTATCGAGTGGCCATCCCTGGCTGTGTAAGACCAGGCCCCGCTGGTGGCGCTCCGCAGGGACTTCCCACAGTTCCTTGAGGCCGATGCCGTATTTCTGCGGGTCGACGCCGTCGCGGAGCTTGAAACGTTCCATCAGCGTCTGCGACAGGGAGCCGCGGCAGCCCTCGGCAAACAGCGTGTAGCGGGCGTGCAATTCCATCCCGGCCTGATAGTCGGGCCGGTGACTGCCGTCCTTCGCGACGCCGAGTTCGCCCGTCGCCACGCCGCGCACCTGCCCGTTGTCGCCGTACAGGACTTCGGTCGCCGGAAATCCAGGATAGATCTCGACGCCGAGCGCCTCGGCGCGTTCGGCGAGCCAGCGACAGAGGTTGCCCAGACTGGCGATGTAATTGCCGTGATTGCTCATCAGCGGCGGCAGCAATCGCGGCGGGATCCGGTACGCGCGCTCAGCGGTCAGGATCAGGAAACGGTCCTCAGTCACCGGCGTATCGAGCGGCGCGCCCTCGGTCTGCCACTCGGGCAGCAGTTCGGTGAGCGCGCGAGGATCAATCACCGCGCCCGACAGGATATGCGCGCCGATCGCGGAGCCTTTTTCGAGAATGCAGACGGAGAGTTCGCGCGGTGCCTGGGCTGCAAGCTGCTTCAGGCGTATGGCCGCCGCGAGGCCCGACGGGCCGCCGCCGACGATCACCACGTCGTATTCCATTACTTCGCGCGTCATCGGCAACGTCTCCGGTAGCCCGACGCGCGCATTGCGCGTCGGGCGTCAATTATAATGACGACATCATTGTCGATCATGTGGCGGACGATTGGCCGACCAACGCGTGCTGGTTCTGACGACCCATCAGCGCATCCGGTGGAGCGACATGGACATGCTCGGCCACGTCAACAACACCGTCTATTTTCGGTACATGGAGCAGGCTCGGATCGAGTGGACGTACGGGCTGCACGGGGCGCTCGCCGGGGACGCCGCCGCGCTTGCCGTCGTCGTCAATGCGTCGTGCAATTTTCGGATCCCGCTCGTGTATCCCGCCGACGTCGAGATTCGCATGTCCATAGGCGACCCCGGACGCACGAGCATTGGAAGTTTCTACGAGCTGCTGGTGGACGGTCGGCAGCACGCCGACGGCGCAGCGCGTATCGTCTGGACGGATCGCGTCATCGGGCGACCGGTGCCGCTGCCGCCGGCGGTACTCGCACCGCTGCGCGCGGCGGCCGATTGACGCCGCCGCCGGCACCCGCCCGCAGCGTCGCAGCGCGTACGCGATGAATCTGTTCGCGATCGTCGCGGCGCTCGCGCTGGAGCAATGGCGCGCGTTCGAATGGCGCGCCGCCGTCGAGCGCGCGTTCATCGCGTACGCCCGGGGAATCGAGCACAGGCTCAACGGGGGAACGTACGGCCAGGGCGTCGTCGCAGCCGTGACCGCGGTTGCACCGCCCGTAGCGCTGACGGCGTTGGTGTGGTGGGCGGCAGCGCGCGTGCATCCGGCGCTCGGTCTGCTCGTCAACGTCGCAGCGCTGTATCTGCTGATGGGGTTCCGCCGTTTCAGTCACGCGGTGTCATCGATCGTCGCGTCGTTGAAAGGCGGCGACATCGTGTCGGCGCGGCGTGCTCTGGCCGAATGGCGCGGCGGCGCGACGTCCGAGCTCGCAAGCCAGGATGTCGCAAGACTCGCGATCGAACGCGGGCTCGTTGACGCCTATCGCCAGGTCTTTGGCGTGTTGTTCTGGTTCATGGTGCTTCCCGGGCCGACGGGTGCGGTGCTCTAT
>JBDTNI010000013.1:0-12257 GCA_039933815.1 Betaproteobacteria bacterium | reverse complement strand
CGTGCGAGCTCTACGGCATCCTGAAGCGCGCCGACGAAAAATACGTCACCGAGCGTGCGTACGACAATCCGCGCTTTGTCGAAGATCTGGTCCGGGGCGTTGCGCTGCGGCTCGCGGATGACGCGCGCGTCTCGGCGTACACCGTCGAAGCGGAGAACTTCGAGTCGATCCACAATCATTCGGCGTACGCGCGCATCGCGCGCGGGTGGTAGCGGCACTCGCCACTCGAGCGCGTGAACGGTACGTCGCCGCTGCGCGGCCGTGTGTTCAGTTCAGCAGCGTGCGCCTGACAAACGCCGCCATCGCATAGAACAGGAAGTCGACGTTGGCCTTCCGCGCGTAGCCGTGGCCTTCGTTGTCGGCGAGCAGGTACCAGACGTCGACGCCGTTCTTTGTCGCCGCCGCCACGATCTGCTCGGCTTCCGTGTACGGAACGCGCGGATCGTTGCGTCCATGAACCACGAACAGCGGCGCCTTGATCCGTTCGACGTTGGTTACCGGCGAGATCCGCATCAGGAAATCGCGCATCGCGGGTTCGCGTTCGTCGCCGTACTCGACGCGCCGCAGGTCGCGCCGGTAACTTTCAGTGTTCTGCAGGAACGTGACGAAGTTCGCGATGCCGACGACGTCGATCGTTCCGGCGATCCGGTCGGCATAGTGCGTGGCAACCGCCAGCACCATGTACCCGCCGTAGCTGCCACCCTCGACGAGCACGCGCGTCGGGTCGAGATCGGGCTGCGTCGCGATCCAGTCGAGCAGCGCGCCGATGTCCTTGACCGAATCCTCGCGCTTCATGCCGTTGTCGAGCGCGACGAACGTCTTGCCGTATCCGGTGGACCCGCGGACGTTCGGCTCGATGATTGCGATGCCGAGTTCGTTGATGAAGTAATTCCAGCGTCCCATGAAGCCCGGCCTTGCCTGTCCCTCCGGACCGCCGTGAATCGACACGATCACCGGTCGCCGGCCGGTGAATCGGGACGGCGGGCGGATGATGAAGCCACCGATCGCGCGGTTGTCGAAGCTCTTCCATTCGATCGGCGCGGCGCTGCGGAACGATGCTGCGTCGAGACCCGGCGCGCGTGTCTCGGTCCATCGCGTGACGGCGTTGGTGCGAATGTCGATCGAATAGACGTCGCCGGGACTCTGAGCGCTGTTGACGGACACGGCGACGTCGTGCGAATTCTCGTGCCAGCCGATGTTGCCGACGCTGCCGGTGGGTAACTCGGGTTTGCGGAGCCCCTTGCGGGTCGCGGCGTCGTAGAGCCGGAGCACGCCGACGCCTGCCTCGTTCGTGACCACGGCGAGCACGCGACCATTTGGCGACAGCGCGATCGACTCGACGTCCCAGTTGCCTCCCTCGCCGAAATAATCGAGCACGCCGGTACGTACATCCAGGTAGGCGAGCCGACGGAATTCGCCGTCGCGGTCGGTCGACAGAAAGAGCCCGCGGCCGTCGCGCGAGAAATTGAGGTCGCCGCTCGAGACCTTTGCACCCGGCTTCGCGCCGGCGGCCGGAAGCACCCGCCGCCGCTCGCCCGTTCGGGTGTCCATGATCCACACGAACGACTCGTTGACCGACTTGTACTCGGTCAGCGCCAGCCGGCGGTCGTCGAACGCGAACGAAAAATCCCCCCAGCCCGTGCCCGGCAGCGTTGCGAGCTGGCGTGACGACGCCGGGTGCAGCGGGTCGACGAGCGCGAGATCGGTTTCCGGGTTCTCCCGCCGCCCGGTCTTGTCGACGTCGGTCGACACGACGAGCATCCGATCGCGGGCATGGGTCAGGCCGCCCGGCTCGTTCTTGCGCGCGGGATCCGTGATCAGGACCGGCAGAGGCACGCCGGGATCCATCCGATAGATCTGCCGCTGCTCGTTGCCACCCGCGTCGCGGACGAACAGGAAAACGTCGGGTGCCTTGGGCCAGAACATGCCGGCGCGCACGGGCTCCGCGAAATCGGTCAGCGGGATCGGCGCGGCGCCCGGTGTCGGCACGCGGTGGAGTTGCGTCGTGTTGCCGGCCCGGCGCGCGACCACGAGTTCGCGTCGTTGCGGGTGCCAGCCGACGGCCGAGGCGGGTCGAAACTCGGTGTACCTGGCGACGTCGTCCGCCAGCGAAGAAGGAATCGGCGGGATGCCGACGACCTTCAGGTTCGCGTTGGGCTCGACGACGTCGGCGGCGAGTAGCGGCGGCGCGCCGATGAGGGCGGCGACGAAGCACAGCGCACGGGCGCAGAAACGCACGGGGCCTCCGAATCACGGCTGGTAAGATCGCCGATTGTAACGACGAGGCGTCCGCCCACCGGGTCTATGTCTGCCATGCGTCCGATCGCGGTCTTTCGCTTCAGCCCGACCGAAGGCCCCGCGCATTTCGCAGAATGGCTCGACCGGGTAGCGTTGCCCTGGCGGCTGATCGCACTGGATGCCGGCGACGAAGTGCCCGCCGACGCCGGCGAGTACAGCGGCATCGGGATGATGGGCGGGCCGATGAGCGTGACCGAACCGCTGCCCTGGATCGAACCGCTGTCGGTGTTGTTGCGCGACGCCGTTGAACGCGGCGTCCCGGTGATCGGACATTGCCTGGGCGGGCAGTTGCTGGCGCAGGCGCTGGGCGCGCGGGTGCGCCGTTCGGCGACACCCGAGATCGGATGGATCGACGTCGACACCACCGATGCCGGCGCGCAACAGGCGTGGTTCGGCGGGCAGACGCGATTCACGCCCTTTCAATGGCACTATGACGTGTTCGACCTTCCGCCCGGCGCGACCCGCGTGCTCACCAATTCGTTCAACCCCAACCAGGGCTACGTGATCGACGATCGCCACATCGGTTTCCAGTGCCACATCGAGATGACGCCGGATCTCGTCGAAACATGGTGCCGTACCGGCGCCGACGAGATTGCGGCCACCGGTACGCCGTCGCGGCAGTCGCGCGCCGACATTCTCGGCGACCTGGGGGTGCGCGTCGCCGCACTGCAGTCGATCGCCGACACGATTTATGCACGCTGGGCGCGGGGGCTCGCACGCTGATGGGGACGATTCGCGCGCTGCCCGATCTGCTGATCAACCAGATCGCGGCGGGCGAAGTCGTCGAGCGGCCGGCAGCCGCCGTCAAGGAACTGCTCGAGAACGCGCTCGACGCGGGCGCGACGCAGGTCGACGTAGACATCGCGGGCGGCGGCGTCAAGCGCATCCGCGTCGCCGACAACGGGGCCGGCATCGACCGCGAGGATCTCGCGCTCGCCGTTGCGCGCCACGCGACTTCCAAGATCGCGTCGGTACTCGACCTCGAGGCGATCGGAACGCTGGGGTTTCGTGGCGAAGCGCTCGCGTCGATCGCGGCCGTCGCGCGTGTGGCCATCGCATCGCGCGCGCACGACAAGCCCCACGCGTGGCGCATCGAGGTCGAGGGGGGCACGGTGGGCGCCGTCGCGCCGGCGGCGCTCGCCGCGGGCACGACCGTGACGGTGGAAGAGCTCTATTTCAACACGCCGGCGCGGCGCAAGTTCCTGCGGACCGAGGCCACGGAGTGGGCGCACTGCGACGAAGCCTTCCGGCGTCTTGCGCTCGCGCATCCCGATGTCGCATTCACGCTGACGCACAACGGTCGAGCGACGCAACGGCTGCAGGCAGGCGGCCGCCGACCGCGCGTCGAGGCGCTGCTGGGCGACGCGTTCGTCATGCACGCGGCGCTCGTCGACGCCGACGCGGGCGAGGTGCAGCTGCACGGCCTCGCCGTGCGGCCGGCGTACGCGGCCGACGGGCCGACCGCGCAGTACCTCTTCGTCAACGGCCGCTACGTCAGGGACCGCGTGTTGTCGCATGCGCTGCGCGAGGCCTATCGCGACATCCTTCACCACGAGCGCCAGCCGGCTTACGCGCTCTGGCTCACGCTCGACCCGCGGCGCGTCGATGTCAACGTGCACCCGCAGAAGACGGAGGTGCGATTCCGCGATTCGGGTGCGATTCACCAGTTCGTCCGGCTCGCCGTCGAACGCGCGCTCGCGGCGAATGCCGCCGAACAGCCGGCGGTGTCGGCCGCCGAGCGACTCGGCATCGCGGCGGCGCAGCTGCCGCCGCGCGTGCCGGGCGGCGGCATCGTTGCGCCGGGCGCGGCGGATCGAGCCGCGTTCGCGACCGAGCAAGGGCCCGGCGTCACGTCGCAGCGGGCATTGTCCCTGGCGGCGAACGAACCGGCGCCGTTCTACCGCCAACTGTTCGGCAGCCGCGCTGTCGACGGTGCGACCCTTCCCGAAGGCGACGATTACCCGCTCGGCTTCGCGCTGGCGCAACTGCACGGCATCTACGTGCTCGCTCAGAATCGATCGGGACTCGTGCTCGTCGACATGCACGCGGCGCACGAGCGCATCGTCTACGAAAAGCTGAAGTCCAGCTTCGACGGCCGGTTGCCGGTGCAGCCGCTGCTCGTGCCGGCGACGTTCGCGGCCGAGGCGCTCGAGATGGCCGCCGTGGCGGAGCACGCCGAGGCGCTCGATGCGCTTGGATTCGCCATGTCGGCGATCGGGCCGACGACACTGGCCGTCCGCGGCATCCCGGAAGCGCTGCGCCACGCCGATGCGGCGGCGTTGGCGCGCGCCGTGCTGCACGACATCCGGGAGTTCGGCGGCTCGCGCACGCTCGAGGCGAGACGCGACAAGCTGCTGTCGACGATGGCGTGCCATGGCGCCGTTCGCGCCAATCGCAGCCTCACGATCGCCGAGATGAACGGCCTGCTCCGGGAAATGGAAGCCACCGAACGCGCCGGTCAATGCAATCATGGGCGACCCACGTGGTACGAGCTCACCCTGAGCGATCTCGACCGCCTGTTCATGCGCGGACGGTGACCGTCCGGCGTCGCAGGTCGTGTCCGCGGTGATACCCGCCGTGGTGCTGATGGGTCCGACGGCTTCGGGTAAATCCGCAATCGCGATGGCGCTCGCGGCCCGGTTCGGTGGCGAGATCGTCAGCGCGGACTCAGCGCAGGTCTATCGCGGCATGGACATCGGCACGGCCAAGCCCGACGCCGCTGCGCGGTCCGCGGTTCGACATCACGGCGTCGATCTGATCGACGTCGTCGACACGTACTCGGCGGCGCGCTTTCGTCGCGACGCGCTCGATGCGATTGTCGACATCCGCGGTCGCGGCCGGGTGCCTATCGTCGCTGGCGGCACGATGCTGTACCTGAAGGCATTGCGCGACGGCCTCAGCGAACTGCCGCCAGGCGATCCCGAGTTGCGCGCGATGCTCGACGCGCGGGCGGCTCGACTCGGCTGGCCCGCGTTGCACGCGGAACTCGCCGGCATCGATCCTGCGACGGCGAAGCGGCTCTCACCCAACGATTCGCAGCGCATCCAGCGCGCGCTCGAGGTTCACGCGCTCACGGGTCGTCCGCTTTCATCGCTGCATGGCCGCCGCGACGTGGAACGCGCGATCGGCAGCGCCGTCGAGATCGCCGTCGCACCTGCGGATCGCGGCGCGTTGCACGCGGCAATCGAGCGCCGCTTCGACGCGATGCTCGCCGGCGGCCTCGTCGACGAGGTGCGGCGACTGCGTGACGACCATCCGCTGACGCCCGAGATGCCGTCGATGCGTTGCGTCGGCTACCGGCAGGTATTCGACGTTCTTGACGGCCGACTCGACCGTGCGCGGCTGCGCGAGGCTGGCATCGCGGCGACGCGGCAGCTCGCCAAGCGCCAGCTGACGTGGCTGCGCGGCGACAGCGCCGAGGTCATCGAGTGCTTTTCAGCCGACGTCGTCGACCGCGTTACGCAGTCGGTGGCGCGGGCGCTCGAGGCGACGGCGTCGCAATGATGCGCCGGTTCGAACGGCGATGGCCGGGAGCCGCGAACGCAACCGTCACGCGGCGAGCGCGTTGAACGCGACGTGATTCCTGCCGGCCTTCCGCGCCGCATACATTGCGACATTGGCCGCGGCCATCATGCCGGCGCAGTCGTTCGCGTCTTCAGGGAAGTACGCGATTCCGATCGACGCACCGATCGGCGTGTCGGCCAGCGGCGGTTGCGACGACTCGTTCAGCTGGTCGCGCAGCCGCTGCGCCAACAGCGCGAGCTCGCGGCCTTCCTGCGCGTTCGTCGTCGCCAGCGCGAATGCCGTCGGGCCGACTCGCGCCAGCATGTCGCCTTCACGGGACACCGCGCGAAAGCGCCGGGCCACTTCGATCAGCAACGTGTCTCGGTCGGCTTCGCCGTGACACTCCGTGACGGCGGCGCAGCCGTTGACGTCGATGAACAGCACACCGACGTGGCCGCGCTCGCGCCGCGCGTGCGCGATCGCGTAGGTCAGCCATTCCCCGAAGAAGCGCTCGTTCGGCAGCGCCGTCAGCCCGTCGTGATTCGTGCAACCGGCGATGTGGTCGCGAAGGCTGCGCTCGGTCCGTGCCGCGCGGACGACGATCGCCGCCGACAGCGCGGCGAACGCAGCCGCGATTGCGGCGAACGCGAGGACCGCGCGTTCGGTCGTCTCGAGCTGACGCCGCGACGCCGCCCTCGCGTCCTTGAGTTTTGCGAGCGCGTCGCGTTCGCGCGCCGCGGCAGGATTCCCGCCGTTCGATGCCTGCTGTGCGGTGGTCGACGGCTGCTCGGCAACGCCGTTCGTCATCGCGGTAATCGACTGGTCGACGCGAAGGTCTGCCGTTACGTAGGCGCGCTCGCTCGCGAGCGTCAGCGCGCCCGCGACGATCAGCGCCGCGAAGGCGCTCAGAACGGCGGTGCTGTACCGAAGCCGGTTGGGAATGCCCATCCTGTCACGTCGATTCAGAGGCTTGAAACCACAGCGATAAAGCAACCTCCGGGCCAGAAGGGGCGAACGGCTCTAAAATGACGCTATCCTCAAGCGTCCATTGACAGGAACGCCATGAATCCGCGCACGCTCTACGACAAGTTGTGGGACAGCCACGTCGTCCGCCAGGAAGAAGACGGTACGGCGCTGCTGTACATCGACCGGCATCTGGTGCACGAGGTCACCAGTCCGCAGGCGTACGAAGGATTGAAGCTCGCGAGCCGCAAGCCGTGGCGCACGGAGTCGATCGTCGCCACTGCGGATCACAACACGCCGACGACGCACTGGGACGAGGGGATCCGCGACCCGATCTCGCGCACGCAGGTCGAGACGCTGGACGCCAACATCCTGAACTTCGGCGCCAAGGCCTATTTCCCGTTCCGCGATCGACGGCAGGGCATCGTGCACGTGATCGGCCCGGAGAGCGGGGCGACGCTGCCGGGCATGACCGTGGTCTGCGGCGATTCGCATACGAGCACGCACGGAGCGTTCGCGGCGCTGTCGTTCGGTATCGGAACGTCCGAGGTCGAGCACGTGCTGGCGACGCAGTGCCTGCTGACCCGCAAGTCGAAGTCGATGCTCGTGCGCGCCGACGGGGTGCTGCCGCGGGGCGTCACGGCGAAGGACCTCGTCCTGTCGATCATCGGCCGCATCGGGACTGCGGGCGGCACCGGATACGCGGTCGAGTTCGGCGGCGACGCGGTGCGCGCACTGTCGATGGAGGGCCGGATGACGGTGTGCAACATGTCGATCGAGGCCGGCGCGCGCGCCGGGATGATCGCCGTCGACGGCGTGACCGTCGACTACCTGAAGGGGCGTCCATTCGCGCCGAAGGGCGACACCTGGACGCGAGCCGTCGACTACTGGCGCACGCTGGTCAGCGACGACGGCGCGGCCTTTGACCGCACGCAGGTGTTCGACGCGCGCCAGACCGCCCCGCAGGTGACGTGGGGAACGTCACCGGAGATGGTCGTGTCGATCGATGATCGCGTCCCCGATCCCGATCGCGAGCGCGATAGCGAGCGCCGTGACGGCATGGCGCGGGCGCTCGACTACATGGGACTGACGCCGAATGTCCCGATGACGGACATCCGCATCGACAAGGTCTTCATCGGGTCGTGCACGAACTCGCGCATCGAGGATCTGCGCGAGGCGGCATCGGTGGCGCGTGGACGCCGTGTAGCCGACAACGTGAGGCTCGCGATGGTCGTGCCGGGCTCCGGCCTCGTGAAAGCGCAGGCCGAAGCCGAGGGGCTCGACTGCGCGTTTCGCGACGCGGGCTTCGAATGGCGGGAACCGGGTTGTTCGATGTGCCTCGCGATGAACGACGACAAGCTCGAGCCGGGCGAGCGCTGCGCATCGACGTCGAACCGCAATTTCGAAGGCCGCCAGGGTGACCGCGGCCGTACCCATCTCGTCAGTCCGGCAATGGCGGCCGCGGCCGCGATCGCCGGGCACTTCGTCGACGTCCGCCGGATGTCCCCGGGCCTGTGAACGGGCGCTAAAGGAGCCGCCATGGAACCGTTTCGCATCCACTCCGGTCTCGTCGCGCCGCTCGACCGCGCGAACATCGACACCGATGCCATCATTCCGAAGCAGTTCCTGAAGTCGATCAAGCGATCGGGATTCGGCGTCAACCTCTTCGACGCGTGGCGTTACCTCGACCACGGCGAGCCCGGCGCGGACCGGCCCGCGCGGCGGCCCAATCCCGATTTCGTGCTGAACGAGCCGCGCTACCAGGGCGCGTCGATCCTGCTCGCGCGGCGTAACTTCGGCTGCGGCAGTTCGCGCGAGCACGCGCCGTGGGCGCTGGCCGATTACGGCTTCCGCGCGCTTGTCGCACCGTCCTACGCCGACATCTTCTTCAACAACTGCTTCAAGAACGGCCTCCTGCCGATCGTGCTGCCCGATGCAGCCATCGACCGCTTGTTTGCCGATGTCGTGGCGTTTCCGGGGTTCGCGCTCACGATCGACCTCTCCGCGCAGCGCGTGCTGACGGCCGACGGCAGCTTGTCGTTCGCATTCGACGTCGATCCGTTTCGCAAGCAATGCCTGCTGAACGGCTGGGACGACATCGGACTCACGCTGCAGCATGCCGACGAGATCGCCGCGTTCGAAGCGCGACATCTGCGGGAGCGGCCGTGGCTGTGACGCCGATGCGGCGGCGCAGGCGCGCAGTGGCGCGATGAAGATCGCGATCCTGCCGGGTGACGGCATCGGACCCGAGATTGTCCGCGAGGCGCGCCGCGTGCTCGACGTGCTGCGGAGGGAGGGTCTTCCGATCGAACTCGGCGAAGCGCCGATCGGCGGTGCCGCGTACGACGCCGCCGGCCATCCGTTGCCGCCCGCGACGCTGGCGCTCGCCAAAGACGCCGATGCCGTGTTGCTGGGCGCCGTCGGCGGTCCGCGGTACGACGCGTTGCCGCGGGCGATGCGACCGGAGCAGGGCATCCTCGGCATCCGCAAGGCGCTTGCGCTGTTCGCGAACCTGCGGCCCGCGCTGCTCTATCCCGAACTCGCGGCGGCCTCGACGCTGAAGGCCGACGTCGTCGCCGGGCTCGACATCGTCATCGTGCGCGAACTCACCGGCGACATCTACTTCGGCGAGCCGCGCGGGCGCAGGACCACGCCGGACGGCGAGCGCGAGGGGTTCGACACGATGCGCTACCGCGAAAGCGAAATCGCCCGCATCGCGAGGGTGGGCTTCGAAACCGCGCGCAAGCGACAGTGCCGCCTGACGTCGGTGGACAAGGCCAACGTGCTCGACACGTCGATGCTGTGGCGCGAAGTGGTGACGGAAATCGCCGGCGACTATCCTGACGTTGCGCTGTCGCACATGTACGTCGACAACGCCGCGATGCAGCTCGTGCGCGCGCCGAAGAGCTTCGATGTCGTCGTCACCGGCAACCTGTTCGGCGACATCCTCTCCGACGAGGCGTCGATGCTCGCCGGCTCGATCGGCATGCTGCCCTCCGCGTCGCTCGATGCGCACGGCAAGGGCCTGTACGAGCCGATCCACGGATCGGCGCCGGACATCGCCGGTGAGGATCGCGCGAATCCGCTGGCGACGATCCTCTCGGTAGCGATGATGTTCCGGCACACGTTCGCGCGTGCCGACGTCGCCGACCGCATCGAGCACGCCGTGCAGGCCGTGCTCCGGCGCGGGCTGCGCACGGCGGACATCGCGTCTGCCGGTGAAGCAGTCGTGGGCACGTCGGCGATGGGCGACGCCGTCGTCGCGGCGCTCGCATGAGCACCGGCGCCCCGGTCGTGGTCCGTCGCGCGCGGGCTGATGTCCATGCGGACAACGTCGCGGCCGTGGCACTCTGCCGGAAGTTTGGTTTCGAGATCGAAGGCACGGCGCGGTCGTATGCGCTGCGCAACGGCGCGTACGTTGACGCGTGTCGGATGGCCCGCCTTTTGGCGGGGCCCGCGCAGCGTCCGCCGTCGGAACCTGTGCACATCATTTGAAGGGGCGGGAGTCGGCTATGCGGGTCGGATTCGTCGGTTGGCGCGGAATGGTCGGGTCCGTGCTCGTGCAGCGAATGGTGGACGAGCACGATTTCTCGCACATCGATCCCGTTTTCTTTTCGACGTCGAGTGCCGGCGGACGCGGCCCGGACGTCGCCGCCGCGGCCGACAGGCCGCTTCGCGATGCGAACGACCCGCGCGCGTTTGCAAGTCTCGACGCGATCGTCACCTGCCAGGGCGGTGACTGGACGAGCGCGATGTTTCCGCGCTTGCGCGAGGCCGGATTCGACGGCTACTGGATCGACGCCGCATCGGCGCTGCGGATGCACGACGACGCGGTGATCATTCTCGACCCGGTCAATCGTCCTGTCATCGATCGCGCCATCGCCGATGGCACGCGCAATTTCATCGGCGGCAACTGCACCGTCAGCCTGATGCTGATGGCGCTTGCTGGATTGCTGCGGCACGACCTCGTCGAATGGATGACGTGCATGACGTACCAGGCGGCGTCCGGGGCGGGCGCGCAGCACATGCGCGAACTGCTGCGGCAGATGGGCGACGCGCACCGTGTCGCCGAGCCGCTGCTCGACGATCCGTCATCGGGCATTCTCGACATCGACCGCGTCGTCGCCGAGCGCCTTCGCGACGCGCGCTTTCCGGTCGAGCATTTCGGCGTTCCGCTTGCCGGCAGCCTGATCCCATGGATCGACAAGGATCTCGGCAACGGCATGAGCCGCGAGGAGTGGAAAGGTGGCGCCGAAACCAACAAGATCCTCGGACTGGCGCCGGACACGATCCCGGTCGAGTCGATCTGCGTTCGCATCGGCGCGATGCGCTGCCATTCGCAGGCGCTGACGATCAAGCTGCGCCGCGATGTTCCCATCGCCGACATCGAGCGCCTGATCGCTGGCGCCCACGAATGGGTACGCGTGGTGCCGAACGAGCGCGACGCAAGCATCCGTGCGCTCACGCCTGCCGCCGTCACCGGTTCGCTGACGATTCCCGTCGGCCGCTTGCGCAAGCTGTCAATGGGGCCGAAGTACCTCGGCGCATTTACGTGCGGCGACCAGCTGCTGTGGGGGGCCGCCGAGCCGTTGCGGCGCATGCTGCGCATCCTGGTCGATCGGTAACGGCGGGTGTCGGTCCATGGGTCCAGTGGCCGATTCGGCCTTCGCGGCCCGCTTCCGCCCCCGGCGCCCCATTTCCGGCAGCTTTATGCTGACGGGTTGCCGTGCCGGCGCCACGGCATCACAGCTAAACCTTCGCGCGCGCGACTTCAATGCAACAGCGTACCGGATGCGCCATCCACACCATACGTTGTGGGTCCCGATTGCAATTCCGCTACAGGTTGCGACGGATTAGTACAGCGGCATGAAGCTGTGTTGCACGCGAGCCGGCCCATTGCAAAAAACACTATCTAATACCGTGGTTTACCTTGCGGAGCTCAATGTGGGATGTTAAGTTAGGCCGAGCTCCATCAAGCTAACCCAAACGAGGCAGGCATGCGCGCAAAACCCCTCTTCACGTACAGCCTGCTGGCCGGCGTGCTGGCCTTTCCCGGCCATGCGCTCGCGCTTGGGCTCGGCAGGCTGACGGTCGATTCCGCGCTTGGCCAGCCGCTGTCGGCTCGCATCGACCTGACGTCCGTGACGCGCGCCGACCTGGATTCGCTGCGGGCTCGCGTAGCCGACCCGTCGCTTTATCGGCAGAACAACCTGACGTACCAAGGCACGCTGTCCCGCGCGCGGGTTGCCCTCGAAGGCGGCCCAAGTGCGCCGTACCTGCGTGTCACGTCCCCGGTTTCGGTTCAGGAACCCTATCTGGACCTGCTCGTCGAGCTCGACTGGGCGTCGGGCCGCGTCGTCCGCGAATACACGTTCCTGCTCGACCCGCCCGGGCTGCCCGCGGCCGCGGCCGTCGATCCGGTCACGCCCCCGCGCTCCGGAACGCCGGCGCGAACGGCTGCCGCACCCGCGCCGCGCAGCCCCGCTGCGACG
>JBDTNI010000012.1:0-12325 GCA_039933815.1 Betaproteobacteria bacterium | reverse complement strand
GGGCGTCCGGCGCCGTCGGCCACCCCGGAGATGATTTGACAATGAACGCCCTTCGCGGCCTAATCGGCGCCATGCAACGCCGCCCGGCGTGCCGGTTCCGAGGCACGCCTGCAAGACGGCGAATCGATGCAACACCATCATCTGGAGGAAACTGCATGAAAGTCATGTCGCGAATGGTCATCGCCGCTGTCGCCGTCGTGTTCGGCACTCCGGCGCTCGCGCAACAGCCGATCGTCATCAAGTTCAGCCACGTCGTGGCCGAGAACACGCCGAAGGGTCAGGGTGCCCTGAAGTTCAAGGAGCTCGCCGAGAAGAGCCTGCCCGGCAAGGTGCAGGTGCAGGTGTTCCCGAGTTCGCAGCTGTTCGGCGACGCGAAGGAGCTCGAGGCGCTGCTCCTCGGCGACGTGCAGATCATCGCGCCGTCGCTGTCGAAGTTCGACCGCTACACGAAATCGCTGCAGGTCTTCGATCTCCCGTTCATGTTCGACGACGTCGCCGATGTCGACCGCTTCCAGGCCGGCCCGGTCGGGCAGAAGCTTCTGAATTCGATGACGAGCAAGGGCATCCAGGGGCTCGCCTACTGGCACAACGGCATGAAGGAACTGTCGAGCGACAAGGACCAGCTGAAGAAGCCGGAAGACATCAAGGGTCTGAAGTTCCGCATCCAGGCGTCCGACGTGCTCGAGGCGCAGTTCCGCGCCGTGGGTGCGAACCCGCAGAAGATGGCGTTCAGCGAGGTCTATCAGGCGCTGCAAACGGGCGTCGTGGACGGCCAGGAGAACACGTGGTCGAACATCTACTCCCAGAAGTACCACGAGGTGCAGAAGACGATCGCCGTCACCAATCACGGCGTGATTGACTACATGGTCATCACGAACGCCAAGTGGTGGAACGGCCTGCCTGCCGACGTGCGGACCGCGCTGTCCGCCGCAATGAAGCAGGCGACGGAGTACGCGAACAAGCTCGCGAACGACCTGAACGAACAGGATCGCAAGCGCATTGCCGACGCGGGCAAGGCGAAGATCCAGGAGCTCAGCAAGGAAGACCTCGCGGTGTGGAAGAAGGCGATGCTGCCGGTCTGGAAGAAGTTCGAGCCGGATATCGGCAAGGACATCGTCGCGGCCGCGTCGCAGCAGTAGCAGTCCAGCGCGCGCGCGCTCGGGCCGCCGATGCGATTCGCCTGGCTTCGACGGCTCGAGGAATGGCTGATCGCCGCGCTGCTCGCGGCGATGACGCTCATCACGTTCGGCCAGGTGGTCGCGCGCTACGTCTTCAACTACAGCTTCGTCTGGGCGCTCGAGCTCGTCACGTACCTGTTCGCGGCGCTGATCTTCCTCGGGATGGCATACGGCGTGCGCGTGGGTGCGCACATCGGCGTCGATGTGCTCGTCAAGGCTCTGCGACCCGGCGCCGCACGGGTCGTTGGCGCCCTTGCCGCCCTGCTGTGCGTCGTGTACTCGGGGATCGGTCTTGTCGGCAGCGTCACGTACATCGAAAAGATCCGCGAGGTCGGCATCCTGGCGCAAGACCTGCCGATCGAGCAGTGGGTACCGCGGACCGTGCTCCCCATCGGCTTCGCGATACTTCTGTTGCGGTTCCTGCAGATCTTGTTCCGCATCGCAACCGGCCGTCAGCAGGGAATGCAGTTGTCCGATGAGGCAGCCGAGGCGCTGAAGCTCAAGGCCGACAATGATGCGGCGGCCGACGGAGCCGCCAGGCCATGACCACGGCGGTACTGTTCGTGACGCTGCTCGTGCTGATGTTCCTCGGCATGCCGATCGCGATCGCGCTCGGTCTGGCGTCGCTGCTGACGATCCTCACGCTCGGTCACGATTCGCTCGCGTCGCTGGTGCTGAAGCTGTACGAGACCGCCGAGCATTTCACGCTGCTTGCAATTCCCTTCTTCATCCTGTCGGGCGCCTTCATGACCACCGGCGGCGTCGCCAAGCGGATGATTCGCTTCGCTAACGCGTGCCTCGGCCATTTCCGCGGCGGTCTCGCAATGGCGTCGGTGCTGGCTTGCATGCTGTTTGCGGCGGTGTCGGGGTCGTCGCCCGCGACCGTAGTCGCCGTAGGCTCGATCGTCATCGCCGGCATGGTGCGCGCCGGTTACACGCAGGAATTCGCGGCCGGCGTCATCTGCAACGCCGGCACGCTGGGTATCCTGATCCCGCCGTCGATCGTGATGGTCGTCTACGCGGCGGCGACCGAAACGTCCGTCGGCAAGCTGTTCCTGGCGGGGATCCTGCCGGGAATCGTGCTCGGATTGATGCTGATGGCGGCCATCTACGTCCGCGCGCGAATGATCGACCTCCCGCGCCAGCCGCGTGCGACGTTCCGCGAAGTGATCACCGCTGCCCGCGAATCGCTGTGGGGAATGCTGCTGCTCGTGATCATCCTCGGCGGGATTTACGGCGGCATTTTCACCCCGACCGAGGCGGCGGCGGTCGCCGCCGTGTACGCGTTCATCATCGCGGTATTCGTTTATCGTGACATCGGCATGCGCCACGTGCCGCAGGTACTCGTCGACGCGGCGAAGGTGACGGTGATGCTGATGTTCATCGTGGCCAACGCGCTGTTGTTCGCGCACGTGCTGACGACCGAGCGCATTCCGCAGGCGATCACCGAGCAGATCCTCAGCATGGGCATGTCGCAGTGGCAGTTCCTGCTCGTCGTCAATATTCTGCTGCTGGTCGCCGGCAATTTCATGGAGCCGACCGGCATCATCCTGATTCTGGCGCCGATCCTCTTCCCGATCGCCACCCAGCTCGGCATCGATCCTGTTCATCTCGGCATCATCATGGTCGTGAACATGGAGATCGGCATGGTCACACCGCCGGTCGGCCTCAACCTGTTCGTCACGGCCGGTATCACCAACATGTCGATCGTGCAGGTCGTACGCGCCGCACTGCCGTGGCTGACGGTCCTCTTCGTCTTCCTGCTGATCATCACGTACGTCCCCTGGCTTTCACTCGTAGTCCCCGACCTCCTGTTCTGACGGAGGGCAGCGACGCCGTCGCCGAAGCGGCAGAAACGGCGGTCAGCATGCTAAAATTGCTGGTTTATCAGCATGCACCGGAGCCCGAGCATGGCGGTCGAACGCACCCTTTCCATCATCAAGCCCGACGCGGTGGCGAATAACGTCATCGGCGACATCTACTCGCGATTCGAAAAGGCCGGGCTGAAGATCGCGGCCGCGCGGATGGTGCGGCTGTCGCGCACCGACGCGGAAGGGTTCTACGCAGTGCACCGCGAGCGCCCGTTCTTTGGTGACCTCGTCGATTTCATGACGACGGGCCCGGTGATGATCCAGGTGCTCGAAGGCGAGAACGCGATCGCGCGCAACCGCGAATTGATGGGAGCGACCGACCCGGCGAAGGCGGCCAAGGGCACGATCCGCGCCGATTTCGCCAAGTCGATCGACGCGAATGCCGTGCATGGCTCCGATGGCGCCGAAACGGCCGCGCAGGAGATCGCGTACTTCTTTCCCGCCCACGCCGTGTATTCCCGATAGAGGGGACAGGGCCCCGCTCGCCCGCTCGCGATGATCAACCTGCTCGACCTCGACCCTGCGTCGCTGGCCCGGTGGCTCGACGCGCGCGGCCAGAAGCCGTTCCGGGCGAAGCAGGTGTCGCGGTGGCTTCATCAGCGCTTTGTGGGCGACGTCGCCGCGATGACGGACCTCGCCGCGTCGTTTCGCGCGTCGCTGCAGACGGAGGCGAAGATCGCCGGACCCCGCGTGTTGCGCGATGCGATCGCCTCCGACGGCACGCGCAAATGGCTGCTCGACGCGGGCGCCGGCAATGCGGTCGAAGCGGTCTACATCCCCGAGGACGACCGCGGCACGCTGTGCATTTCGTCGCAGGCCGGCTGCGCGCTCGACTGCGCGTTCTGCTCCACCGGACGCCAGGGATTCAACCGTAACCTGTCCACCGGCGAGATCGTGGGCCAGCTGTGGCATGCGAACCGCGCGTTGCTCACCGACGGATCCAGCGCGGCGTGGGTCGCGGCGGGCCGCGCGCCGATCACCAACGTGGTGATGATGGGCATGGGCGAGCCGTTGGCGAACTTCGACAATGTCGTCCCGGCGCTGCGACTGTTCCTCGACGACAACGCCTACGGTCTTTCGCGCCGTCGCGTGACGCTGTCGACATCGGGCATCGTGCCGGCCATCGACCGGCTGCGCGACGAATGTCCGGTCGCACTGGCGGTGTCGCTGCACGCACCGACCGATGCGTTGCGCGATCGCCTTGTCCCGATCAATCGAAGGCATCCGTTGTCGACGCTGATGGCCGCGTGCGTGCGGTACATCGAGCGCGCGCCGCGTGATTTCGTCACGTTCGAGTACGTGATGCTCGACGGCGTCAACGACCGGCCATCGCACGCGCGCGCGCTGATCGATCTCGTGCGCGACGTGCCGTGCAAGCTCAATCTGATCCCGTTCAACCCGTTCCCCGCCAGCGGCTTCCGGTCGAGTTCGCGCGATGCGATCCGCGCATTCGCCGGGGCGCTGCAATCCGCCGGGCTCGTCGCCACCGTCCGCAAGACGCGTGGGGACGATATCGACGCCGCTTGCGGGCAGCTCGCCGGCCAGGTGCTCGACCGCACGACGCACCGCCTCGGCGCGCGCATTCCCGTTGCCGACGCGCGATGAGCGTCATTGATTGCAGCTCTCCGAGGCGTTGCCGATGAACCGTCTGCTCGTGACCGTAGTTGCCGGCGCATTGCTCGTGGCTGGCTGCGCGTCGAAGCCGGCGGCGCCGCCGCAGGCGCCGCCTCCCGACACGTCACCGATCAAGTCGCAGGAGTCAACGCCGCAGCAGCGCGCCGCCATCAAGACCGAACTCGCCGCCGGCTACTACGAGCGGGGCCAGATGGACGTGGCGCTCGAGGAGCTCGGCGCCGCCAGGGCGCTGGACCCCGCGTATCCGCGGCTCTACAACATCTACGGCCTCGTGTACGCGGTCCTCGGTGATCGCGCGAAGGCGGAGGAAAGCTTCCGGCAGGCGATCGCGCTGGCGCCCAACGACTCGGACATCCATGCCAACTGGGGCGCGTACCTTTGCGCAACCGGCCGCCCGCGCGACGCGATGCCTGAATTCGAGCAGGTACTGCGGGACCCGCTGTACAAAACGCCGGAGATCGCGTTGATCAATGCCGGCAAGTGCAGCGCCGCACTCGGCGACGGCAAGAGTGCCGACGACTATCTGCGTCGCGCACTCACGGCGTCGCCCGGCAACCCGGTGGCGGCCTACAACCTCGCATTGCTCGCGTACCGCGAACGCCGCGTCGGCGAGGCGCGCGCGTGGATGCGTGCCGTGATGCAGCAGGCATCGCCGTCGGCCGAGGCGCTCTACCTCGGGATGTGCATCGAGCGCAGGCAGAATGACCGGGAAGCCGAACGCTCCTACGAATCGCAACTGCGTAACCGCTGGCCCGATTCGCCCGAATCGAAGGCAATCGCGAGCGGAGCGTGCGAGTGACCGACGAGGATCTCTCCGACACGACGGCGGCAGACACCCGTGCCGAACCGGTGACCGCCGGATCCGTGCTGCGCGCGGCGCGCGAGTCGGCCGGCCTGACCGTCATGGACGTCGCGCAGCAGCTCAAGCTCGCGCCGCGCCAGGTGAAAGCGATCGAGGACGATGACTTCGCGCGCCTCCCCGGCAGGACGTTCGCGCGCGGATTTGCCCGCAACTACGCGCGGTTTCTGCAGCTCGATGCGGACGCGGTCGTCGCGCTGATGCCGGCATCCGAATCGGCGCCGGCGCTCGAACGCTCCGCAATCGTGTCGTCGCGACGTCCGATGGGGGAGATTCCCGACGAGCGCGCCACGAAGCGCGCGCCCGCGTCGCGCAGGCTCGCGCTGCTCGTCGTGCTGCTGGCGCTCGTCGCCGCCGCCGCCTTCTACGAATACGCGCAACAGGCCGAAGGCCGGCGCGGGTTTCTGCCATTCCGCATGCCGGGTGTGAAGGACACCCCCGCGACGGCGCCGGGGACGATCACGCCCCCTGCCGCACCGGCGGGTGTGACGACGCTGCCCAATCCGGTCGCGGACGCGGCGTTGCCCCGGCCGGAGCCTTCGTCGCGCGGAGTCGCGACCGTCGCGGTGCCGCCCGCGCCCGCGACGGCGGCGGCGGACAACGCCGTGCCGGGCTCGGCGTCCGAGACGCCGCTCGTGCTGACGTTCAATGGAACGTCATGGGCGGAGGTCAAGGACGCGACGGGCCGCGTGATCCTGCAGATGACGGGCGGCCCCGGCAAGACCGAGACCGTGTCCGGCCGCGCGCCGCTCGAACTGTCCCTCGGCAACGCGCCTGCCGTCGACGTCACGTTCCGTGGCCGGTCGCTGGGGCTCGGCCCCTATACGCGTGGCGTCGTCGCCCGCGTGTCGCTCAAGTGACGGTGCCGGCGATTCCCGCGCCGAGCGCCTGAAGCCACCGCTCGACGAACGATGGCATCGGCACTCCAGGCCGTTCGCGGCATGAACGACGTGCTCCTCGACGAGGCGCCGCTGTGGCAGCGTTTCGAGGACACGGCGCGCTCGGTGTTCGAGCGCTACGGGTACCGGAATCTGCGCGTGCCGATCGTCGAGGGAACGCCGCTCTACGTGCGGGGCATCGGCGAGCACACCGACGTCGTCGACAAGGAGATGTACACGTTCGACGACAAGCTGAACGGCGACAGCCTGACGCTGCGGCCGGAGGCCACCGCCGGAATCGTTCGCGCAGCGATCGAGCACAGCCTGACCTACGAGCGGCCGCAGCGTGTCTGGACCGGCGGGCCGATGTTCCGACACGAGCGGCCGCAAAGGGGCCGCTACCGGCAATTCCACCAGCTCGACGTCGAGGCGCTCGGGTACGCGGGCCCCGATGTCGACGCCGAACAGATCGTCATGCTCGCGCGCCTGTGGCGCGCACTTGGACTCGACGGCATCACGCTGACGATCAATTCGATCGGGGATCCGGCGGAACGGCAGGTGCATCGCGCCGCGCTGATCGCGCACTTCGAGCGACACGCAGACAAGCTCGACGCCGACTCGCAGCGGCGGCTGCACGCGAATCCGCTGCGAATCCTCGACAGCAAGCACCCGCCGCTGCAGCAGGCCATCGCCGCAGCGCCGCGGCTGATCGACGGACTCGGCGCCGCGTCGCGCGAGCACTTCGACGCGCTGCAGCGCATGCTCGACGACGCCGGCATCCGGTACGACGTGAGCCCCCGACTCGTCCGCGGGCTGGACTATTACAACCGCTCGGTGTTCGAGTGGGTGACCGACGCGCTCGGCGCGCAGGGTACCGTTGCCGGCGGCGGTCGCTACGACGGCCTGTTCGAGGCGCTCGGCGGCAAGCCGACGCCGGCGTGCGGATTCGCAATCGGCGTCGAACGGATGATCCTCCTGATGCAGGCGCAGGAAGCCATCGCGGCCTGCCCGCTCGACGCGTACGTCGTGCATGCCGGGGAACGCGCGACCGAGCTCGCCCGCCGGGTGGGCGAGACCCTTCGTGACCACGGCGCCCGCGTCGTGGTGCACGCGGGCGGCGGCAGCTTCAAGTCGCAGATGAAAAAAGCCGACGCGAGCGGCGCACGGCTAGCGTTGATCATCGGCGACGACGAAGTCGCGGCCGAAACCGTCGGCGTCAAACCGCTGCGCGAACCCGGCGAGCAGGCGGCGGTGCCGGTGCGAGATCTCCCGGCGCGCTTCGCCGCGCTGAACGTTTCCAAGGAAGAATATGGCTGTCTATGACCTGGAAGAGCAGGATCAGCTCGACGAGCTGAAGGCGTGGTGGGCGCGCTATGGCGGCGCCATCACCGTGGGACTGGTCCTCGCAGTGCTGGTGATCGCCGGCGTGCAGGGCTGGCGCTGGTGGAATGCAAAACGGGCGGAGGATGCGTCGGTGCTGTACACAGCCGTCAGCGACGCCGCTCGCGCGAAGGACGGGCCGAAAGCGAAAGACGCCATTGCGCAGATCACCGATCGCTACGCCGGCACCGCCTATGCGCCCCGCGCCGCGCTGCTATACGCGAAGATGTTGTACGACGGCGGCGATCGCGAAGGTGCGAAGGCGCAGTACGCGTGGGCCGTCGAGCACGCGAAGGAAGAAGAACTGCAGGCGGTGGCGCGCTTTCGTCTCGCGCAGGTTCAGATCGACGACAAGCAGTTCGACGCCGCAATCGCCACGCTCGAGGCGCGGCATCCGCTGGCGTTCGACGGCGTGTTCGCAGACCTTCGCGGCGATGCGCTCGCCGCCGCGGGACGCGGCGCCGATGCGCGGGCGTCCTACGAAACGGCGCTGGCGAAGCTCGACGCGAAGTCACAGTACCGCGGATACGTGCAGCTGAAGCACGACGCGATTGCCGGCGTGGCGCCCGCCGCGGACGCGGCGGCGTCCCCAACGCGGCCGCCTGCCGACGGCGCCGCGACGACACAGGCCCCGAAGGCCGCGGGAGCGCCCGCCAAATGACGAATTCAAACGTTCGCACACTCGGCGTGTCGCTGCTGGCCGCGGCGCTGTCCTGCGGCTGCGCGACGCTGTCGGATTCGCCGCTGACGTCCTGGATGACGTCGATTCCCGCGCCGTCCTTCGCGTGGCTGACCGGTAATTCCCGCAAGCCGGGCCCGCTGCCGCCGCTCACCAATACTGTCTCCCCGCGGATCAACTGGCAACAGAACGTCGGCGCCGCCGGCGCGGGCTTCGCGCCGGCCGTGACGACATCGGCGATCTATGCCGCCGCCCGTGACGGCACGATCACGCGCCTCGACATCGCCACCGGACGGCCGCTATGGCGCATCAGCGCCGGTCGCTCGCTGTCGGCCGGACCCGGCGCGGGCGATTCGCTGGTCGTCGTCGGCAGCGACAAGGGCGACGTGCTTGCATTCGATAACGACGGCAAGCCATTGTGGTCGGCCCGCATCTCCAGCGAGGTCATTGCGCCGCCGCGCGTCGTCGACAAGGTCGTCGTCGTGTTTTCCGGCGACGGGCGCATCTACGGCCTCGATGCATCCGACGGCAAGACGGTATGGGCGGACCAGCGCACGATCCCGCCGCTGACCGTGCGCAACGCCGCCGGCGGCGTCGTGTGGCGTGGCGGACTGCTGACCGGTACGGCCGGCGGCAGGTTGCTCGCGATGGACGCGCAGACGGGCAAGGTTGCCTGGGACGGCACCGTGGCGACGCCGAAAGGCGCCACCGAACTCGAACGGATCTCCGATGTGACGAGCCTTCCCTACGTCGACGAGCAGCAGGCGTGCGCCGCCGCGTACCAGGGGCGCGTGGCGTGCTTCGACATCGTCCGCGGCACGCTGCAGTGGTCGCGCGACGTGTCGAGCCTCGCCGGCATCACCGCCGATGCGCAGCGGCTGTACGTCGTTGACGACAAGGGCGCGGTGCAGGCATTCGACCGCAGCAACGGCGCGTCGATCTGGAAGCAGGATGCGCTGGCAAAGCGCAGGATAGGCGGTCCGCAACTCGTCGGCGACGCGGTCGGCGTCGTGGACGTCGAGGGCTACCTGCATCTGCTGTCGCGCAGCGACGGCGCGTACGTCGGGCGCCTCGCCACCGACGGCAGCCTCGCGACCACGCAGCCGGTGCAGGTGGGCGGCGGGATCGTCTGGCAATCGGAAAAAGGAACGGTCTACTCGGTGTCGGCCCCGTAGTGCTCCCCACCGTCGCCCTTGTCGGCCGCCCGAACGTCGGCAAGTCGACGCTGTTTAATCGGTTGACGCGAACGCGCAATGCGCTGGTCTTCGATTTCCCCGGACTGACGCGCGACCGGCACTACGGTCGCGCTCGCGCCGGCGAACGCGAATTCCTCTGCGTCGACACCGGCGGCTTCGAGCCCGTGGCCACGTCCGGCATTCTGTTCGAAATGGCGAAGCAGGCAAGGGCCGCGATCGCCGAGTCGGACGTCATCGTGTTCATCGTCGACGGGCGCGAGGGCCTCGCAACCCAGGACCGCGACATCGCCGACCTGCTGCGCCGCTCGGGCCGGCCGGTCGTGCTCGCGGTCAACAAGACCGAGGGCCTTCCGGCCGAACGCACGGTGGCGGAGTTCCACGAACTCGGACTCGGCGAACCTCATGCGATCTCCGCGGCGCACGGCGAGAATGTCCGTGATCTCGTCGACATTGCGCTTGCGGTGGCAGGCACCGGCGAACCGGGCGACGACGATGCGACGGACGAGCCCGATGGTCGCATCCGGATGGCCGTCGTGGGTCGTCCGAACGTCGGCAAGTCGACGCTCGTCAACGCGCTGCTCGGCGAGGAGCGCGTCATCGCGTTCGACGAGCCCGGCACGACGCGCGATGCGATTCGCCTGGATTTCGAGCGCGGCGAACGGCGTTACACCGTCATCGACACCGCGGGCGTGCGTCGCCGCGGCAAGGTCAGCGAAACCGTCGAGAAGTTCTCCGTGATCAAGACGCTGCAGGCGATCGAGGATGCGCACGTCGTCATCCTGATGCTCGACGCGGCGTCGGGCATCACCGAGCAGGATGCGCATCTCGCCGGTCATATCCTCGAGACCGGGCGCGCGCTGGTCGTCGCGATCAACAAATGGGATGTCGCCGACGGCGAGCAGCGGGCGGTCATCACGCGCGACCTCGCGCGAAAGCTCGGCTTCCTCGCGTTCGCCGAGCAGCATTCGATCTCGGCTCGCGCACGGCACGGCGTCGACAAGCTGCTCCGATCGGTCGATGCAGCGTACGCCGCCGCCATGGCGAAGCTCCCGACGCCGCGTCTCACGCGCACGCTGCAGCTCGCGGTACTGCGGCAGCAACCGCCGCGCACCGGTCTGGTGAGGCCGAAACTCCGCTATGCGCACCAGGGCGGGATGAATCCGCCGCTCGTCATCGTCCACGGCTCCGCGCTGTCGCATGTTCCCGACGCGTACCGGCGCTTTCTGGAACATTTCTTCAGCGACGCGTTCAAACTTAAGGGCACACCCCTTAGGATACAATTCAAGACGGGCGTCAACCCGTACGCGGATTCCAACGCACGCCGCTGAAAGGTCCGATCGGTGCGTCGAACCTCCCGGCAGATTTTCCGTCGGGGCGAAACAAACAGTGCGGCATTTACAAGCGCGGAGCTCAATCGATGAGCAACAAAGGGCAAATGCTACAAGACCCGTTCCTGAACACCCTGCGCAAGGAACACGTGCAGGTCTCCATCTATCTCGTCAACGGCATCAAGCTTCAGGGTCAGATCGAGTCGTTCGACCAGTATGTGGTGCTGTTGAAGAACACCGTCACCCAGATGGTGTACAAGCACGCGATCTCGACGGTCGTTCCGTCGCGTCCGGTCGCGATGCCGCAGCAGACCCATCACGAAAACGACAGCTGACGGACGAGGCGCGCCGCCGGCGCCGCGGGCAGTCCCCACGGACCTCCGGGTGAGGGCGGCCGATGTTCGATAGGCCGTCGGCGGGCGACAAGGCGATCGTCGTGGCGCTCGAACTCGGGCGCGCCGACGCTGGAGAACGCCTGGCAGAGATTTCCGCGCTTGCCACGTCCGCGGGGGCAACCGTCGTCGGAAACCTCGGCGGACGCCGTTCGCGTCCCGACCCCGCCTACTTCGCCGGCCGCGGGAAGGTGGACGAGATCGCCGCCCAGCGTCGCGAGACGTCCGCGGAACTCGTCATCTTCGACCATACGCTGTCCGGGGTTCAGCAACGCAATCTCGAGAAGGCACTCGAGTGCCGTGTTGTCGACCGCGTGAGCCTCATTCTGGACATCTTCGCGCAGCGCGCGCGCAGCGCGGAGGGCAAGCTGCAGGTCGAGCTCGCGCAACTCAACCACATGGCGACCCGTCTGGTCGGCGGCTGGACCCACCTCGAGCGCCAGAAAGGCGGCATCGGGCTTCGCGGGCCGGGCGAAACCCAGCTCGAAACCGACCGCCGCCTCATCATGCAACGGGTCAAGTTGTTGCGCGAGCGATTGCGGCGCGTCGCGCGAAGCCGTGCCACGCAGAATCGCGCGCGCCAGCGCGCCGCCGTGCGCACCGCCGCGCTCGTCGGCTATACGAACGCCGGCAAGTCCACGCTGTTCAACCGGCTGACGTCCGCGAAGGTGTACGCGGCCGACCAGTTGTTCGCCACGCTCGACACGACGCTGCGCCGCATCCACGTGCCGAACGCGGAGCGGATCGTGCTGTCCGACACCGTCGGTTTTATCCGCGACCTTCCGCACGACCTTGTCGCGGCGTTTCGCGCGACGCTCGCGGAGGCCGCCGACGCCGACCTGCTGTTGCACGTAATCGACGCGAGCGCCGACAACCGCGACGGGCAGATCGAGGCCGTCGATGCGCTGCTCGCGGAGATTGGAGCCGGG